>JACQAI010000159.1 GCA_016195115.1 Pseudomonadota bacterium | reverse complement strand
CAGGAGTGGGTCGCCGAGGAGAAGGGCTACTTCAAGGCCGAGGGCCTCGACTACGTGTTCAACGAGGAGGTCCGGGCGAGCAACGGCAAGGTCCACGACCAGGGCAACAAGGTCGGCGCCTATCAGTCGTTCGAGAAGGGCCGCAGCGCCGACGTCAGCTGCGCCTGCCACTGGACCGTCAACGTCGCGGCGTCGACCGGCCACGGCAAGCTCTACGCCGACATGTACTCGGTGGCGCCCGCCGGCATCTTCGTCGCCGCCGACTCGCCCGTGAAGACCCCCGAGAACCTGGCCGGCGTGCCGATCTCGGTCGGCTTCCAGTCGGGCAGCCACTACTCGACCATCCAGGCGCTCGAGCAATATCTGCCGGCCGACAAGATCAACCTGTCGTTCAACGACGGCATGCTGTTCAAGCGCATGGAGCTGCTGCTCGACGGCACGGCGCCGGCGGTCGCGCTGTTCAGCGGTCCGTACTACTTCGCCGAGCAGCTCGGATTCCGCAAGATCATCGACACCACGTTCATGATCGCGACCATGATCACCGGCGATCCCGACCCCGTGGATCTGCGCAAGTTCTTCGGCGCGCTCAAGCGCGCGCAGCGCGACGTCGACCTGCGGCCCGAGCTCTACACCCACTATTATCTGAACGAGTTCCCCGAGCGCTATCACGCGCGCATGGACACGCGGCGCTGGGGGCCCGGCGAGCGCCTGGTGTTCGAGCCCTACACCCGCGACGCCTTCGACCAGGCGCGCGACTGGATCGCCCGCCATGAGATCTTCGCCGACGGCAATCTCGGCAGCGGCCGCTACGATCAAGCGATCGTCAGCCTCGCTCCGTGAGCCGGCTGCCGCTCAGCCTCGCCTGCTGCAACTACGACCGCACCGCGGCGCTGTTCGACGGCCGCGTGAGCGTCGAGGGCTGCGACGTCGTCGCGGTCGCGCTCGAGCCCGAGGAGCTGTTCCACCGCGCCTTCTCGACCCAGGACTTCGACGTCACCGAGCTATCGTTCTCGAGCACCTTGATCCAGACCGTGCGCGGCGACTGCCCCTACGTCGCCCTGCCCGCCTTCGTGTCGCGGCTGTTCCGCCACTCGGCGTTCTACATGATCGCGGCATCACGCGACCGGAGGACCTCAAGGGCAAGGTGATCGGCGTGCCCGAGTATCAGATGACCGCGGCGCTGTGGGCGCGCGGCATCCTGGCCGACGAGCACGGTGTCGCGGCGTCCGACATCACATGGCGCAATGGCGGGCTCGAGCAGCCGGGCCGGCGCGAGCGCACGCCGATCAGCCTGCCATCAAGCATCGCGCTGAAGCCGATCGGGCCGGACGCGACCTTGTCGGGCCTGCTCGCCGCCGGCGAACTCGACGGCATCATCGCCGCGCGCGCGCCATCATGCTTCACGACGGGCGCCCCGCACATCGGCCGGCTGTTCCCCGACTTTCGCCGCGCCGAGGAGGCCTACTTCCGCAAGACCGGGATGTTTCCGATCATGCATCTGATCGGCGTGCGCCGCACCCTGGTCGAGCGCCATCCCTGGCTCGCCGCCAGCGTCTACAAGGCGTTTGTCGAGGCCAAGCGCCGCGCCATGGCCGAGCTGGCGCAGATCGGCCACCTGCACGCCACCCTGCCGTGGCTGGTCTCCGAGGTCGAGGCGACCCAGGCGCTGATGGGCGCGGACTACTGGCGCTACGGCGTCGCCGAGAACGCCCGCGAGATCGAGGCGATGATCCGCTATTCGCACACCCAGGGCCTGATCGACCGCGTGATCGCGCCGGCCGCCTTGTTCGCCGCCGCGACCGCGAGCACGGCGCGGATCTGACCGCCGTGGCCACGGATGCGCTGGCAGCGCTGACCGAGCTGGCGCGCGCGCTGCGCGAGCCGCTGAGCGCGACCCAGCAATTCGCGCTGGCCGACATGGCGCTGCGCCGGGTGTTCGACCAGACGCACCTCACGGTCAACCGCTACGACCCTGCGACCGACGAGACGTCGCGGGTCTATTCGAGCATCCCGGCGGCGTTTCCGCTCGCCGGCCGTAAGCGGCGCAAGACCAACGGCTGGAGCGAGCAGGTGATCGACCGCGGCGCAATCCACGCCGTCAACACCGCGGCCGAGGTCGCCGCGGTGTTCGATGATCACTCGACCATCGCCGCGATCGGCGTCGCCGCAATTCTCAACGTGCCGGTGCGCTACGACGGGCGGACCATCGGCGTCCTCAACTTGATGGGACCGGCCGGCCGGTTCGAGCGCATCGATGCCGCCATTGCCCTCCTCTTCGCCGGCCTTATGATCCCGGTATTGAGCAGCGGATAAATTTCAGGTCGATGCCGGACAACGCCAAGACGGGGCCCCAGATCTCGCACGAGGAGCTGCTCGGCCGGGCGCGCCAGCTCGTGCCCAAGCTGCGCGAGCGCGCCGCCGCGTGCGAAGCCGCGCGGCAGATGCTCGATGAAACCGTCAAGGACCTGCACGACACCGGGCTGTTCCGTTTCGTCCAGCCGGCGCGCGTCGGCGG
>JACQAI010000158.1 GCA_016195115.1 Pseudomonadota bacterium | reverse complement strand
TCACGCGGTGGCGGCGCGTGCGTGCGTGTAGCCGCGTCGGTTGGCGCCGACCGTCCAGGCCGCGTTGACCGTGTCGAGCAGCGAGCGCGCGAGATCGCGCCGGCCCGACTTGACCGCGGCATCGATCAGCAGCTGGTTGAACACGTCGCGCTGGGCGTGGCTGCCGCCGAGCTCGACGATCCGCGCGTGGACCGGCAGCATCAGGGCGAGCACGCGCGCATGCTCGTCCTTGCGATGCGCCAGCACGGCGGCGCACACCGGCAGCGCCACTGCACCGACGATCTCGGCTTGCGTGCCGCCGCCGCCGGTGGCGGCGAAGTCGCGCATGGCATCGAGCAGCCGAGCCGCGGCTTGGTCGCGGCCGGCCGCCGCGAACGCCATCATGTAGTGCGGCAGGGTGAAGATCAGCCCGTGATCGCCGATGCGCGCCTCGGCCTTGTCGGCGAGCTCGCCCCAGCGCGCGCCGACCGCGACGCCAAGATGCTCGAGCCGCCACAGCAGCGCCGCGGCATTTTGGATGTCGATGTAAAGATCCGGGATGGCGAGCACCAACGGCGCGCTGAGGTTGCGGATCTTGTCGTCGTAGAGCGCCAGCACGGTGTCGGTCTCGCCGCGCTCCAGGTGGAACAGCGCGCGATGCCACCACAGATGATGGATCATGTGGTTGCGGCCGCCCCAGTTGACCGCCAGCCCGTCGAGCCAGGCAACGCCCTCGTCGGCGCGGCCTTGCATCTCCAACGCATGCGCGACCGCATGGGTCGCCCATAGATCGCCCGGATCGATCTCGACCGCGTGCCGTCCGGCGGCTTCGGCGGCTTGGTAGTCGCCGCACTCCTCGGCGCCGAACGCGCGCATCGCCAGCACGGTGCCGTAGCCCGGCGTCGGCGGCGACCATGCCGCTGCCGCCCGTTCGGTCGAGGCCCGCATGTCGGCGGCGCGGCCGAGCCAGAAATAGATGAAGTGCGACAGCCGCAGCGCCAGCAGATCGGTCGGGTGCTCGACCAGGATCGCCTCCCATGCCACCACTGCGTCGTCGAGCGCGCCGCGCTGCCACGCCGCCAGCGCACCGAGATGGCGGCGCTCGCGCGCGGTCGCGCCGGTCGCCGCGGCGGTGCCGTCGGCGAGCGCCGCCGCCGCCAGCGGCAGGGTCGCGCGGCTGCTCGCCAGCATCGGGAGATAGCCCTTGAGGCAGTGCGCCAGCGCGAAGCCGGGATCGGCGGCCAAGGTCGCTTTGACCAGCGGCGTGGCGTCGAGGCGATACTTCGCGACCGCCTCGACGGCGCCGTCGAAGGCGGTGACGGCGGCGTCGTTGTCGGTGGTCAGCGCCAGACCTTGAGCATCGGTGCGCATCGCTCTACTCCAGCAATCGTGCGAGCACGGCGTTGAGGCGCTGGCGCCCGGCGTCGGTCGCGCGCAGCGCGGTTTGATCGAGAACCAGAAACCCGGCCTCGCCCAGCCAGCCCAGCACCTCGTTATCGAACAACGTTTCGGGCTCGGCGTCGAGCTCACGGCGGAAGCGTGCGCGCGGAATGCCGGCGCGCAGCCGCAGGCCCATCATGGTGAGCTCGGTGCGGCGGTCGTCCGGCGTGAGCACGCTCGTCTCGGCCATGCCGTCACCGACGGCGGCGATCGCGACGAGCCAGCGCTCGGAGGTCTTTTCCTGGCGCGTCGCGTGCTTGCCGTCGGGCAGGGTCAGGCGGCCGTGCGCCCCCGGCCCGACGCCGACATAGTCGCCGTAGGTCCAGTAGACCAGATTGTGCCGGCTTTCCGCGCCCGGCCGCGCATAGTTGGAGATCTCGTAGTCGACCAGCCCGCGCGCCGCCAGCACGTCGCGCGTGACCTCGTAGAGCGTCGCGGCAGTGTCGTCGTCCGGCAGCACGATATCGCCGCGCGCATGAGCGGCGTGGAAGGCGGTGCCTGGCTCGATGGTCAGCTGATAGAGCGACAGGTGGTCACCGGCGAGTTGCAACGCCTCGTCGAGCTCGCGGCGCCAGGCCTCGACGGTCTGGTCGGGGCGCGCGTAGATCAGATCGAACGAGACGCGCGCGAAGTGCCGCTGGGCCAGCGTGATCGCGGCACGCGCTTCGCCGGCGTCGTGCTGGCGGCCGAGAAAACGCAGCGCGCGATCGTCGAGCGCCTGGATGCCAAGCGACAGGCGGTTGACGCCGGCGGCGGCGAGCTCGCGGAAGCGCGCCGCCTCGACCGAGGTCGGATTGGCCTCGAGCGTGATCTCGACGTCGGGCGCCAGGCGCCAGTGCGCGGTGATGCGCGCCAGCACCGCGGCGACCGTCGCGGGCGCCATCAACGACGGCGTGCCGCCGCCGAAGAAGATGCTCGACACCGTGCGCCCGCCGAGCGGTGCGGCCTGGCGGTCCAGCGCGGTGACCAGCGCGGCCGCCCACGCGGCTTCGTCGATGCGGTCGCGCACGTGGCTGTTGAAGTCGCAATAGGGGCATTTCGATTTGCAGAACGGCCAATGGACGTAGATGGCGAACGTCGGGGCCGCTTTGGCGGCGGCGAGCGCCGCCGGATGGCTCGACGCTGTCGGGCCGCCGTCCATGCTCACGCCGCCAGCAGTCCGTCGACCAGCTTGCGGAACGCGATCGCGCGGTGGCTGATCGCGTGCTTGGCCGTCTGATCCATCTCGCCGAAGGTCTCGGCGCCGCCGCGCGGCAGGAATATGGGATCGTAGCCGAAGCCGCGCGTGCCGCGCGGCGGCCACACCAAGGTGCCGTCGACCCGCCCCTCGAAGCTGGCGAGCGCGCCGTCGGGCCACGCCACCGCAAGTGCGCACACGAATGCCGCGCGGCGGTCGGTCTTGCCCGCCAGCGCGTCCTCGACCCGCCGCATCGCGAAACCGAAATCCTTGGTCGCGCCGGCCCAGCGCGCCGAGTAGATGCCGGGCGCGCCGTCGAGCGCCGCCACCATCAGGCCGGAGTCGTCGGCCAATGCCGGCAGTTTGGCGTCGGTCGCGGCGGCGTGCGCCTTCAGCGCGGCGTTGGCGGCAAAACTGTCGCCGGTCTCCTCGGGCTCGGGCAGGCCGAGTGCGCCGGCCGACACGACGTCGATGTCGTATGGCGCGACCAGCTCCTCGATCTCGCGT
>JACQAI010000066.1 GCA_016195115.1 Pseudomonadota bacterium | reverse complement strand
GAACGAGACGCCGGAGTCGGGATCGGCCCAGCAATAGGACGAGCCGACGCCGCCGTGGCCAAAGGTGCGCGGCGACGCCAGGCTGCCGAGACCGCGGATGCCGTCGGTGGTGCCGCGCAAATGCGGCCCCAGGCCACGATGCATCGGCATGCCCATGGTGCCGTCGACCATGTCACCCGTGATGTTGCGGGTGACGTATTGGATCAGCCGCGGCGAGAACAGCCGCACCGCGCCCAGCCGACCCTCGCCGGCCATCATCTGGTAGAACGCCGCCATCGCACGCGCAGTGCCGTAGCCGCCACCGCTCGGCACGCCGGCGCGCCGGAACGGCGCGGTGTTCTGGTCGGCAAGCGCCTTCTGCTGTTTGCCGTCGGGCTCGTACATCTGGACCGCACGGCCGTGCTCGGCATCGGGCATGCCAACGAACAGCTCGCGGCCGAGCCCGAGCGGCTCGATGATGCGGCTGCGCAGGAAGTCGCGAAAATCGACCTTGGCGACCGCCTCGATCAGCGCCGCCGCGACGTGGTGCGCCGAGCGCCCGTGGTAGGCCAGACGCGATCCCGGCGTCCACTCGAGCGTGAAATCGCACACCATCTTGCGCAGCTTGTCATGGTCCGACCACCAGTCACTGGTCGGCTCGGCGCTCGGGAAGCCGCCGCGGTGGCTGAGCAGCTGAATGATCGTGATGTCGCCCTTGCCGTGCTTGGCGAACTCCGGGATGTGGTCGGCGATCTTGTCGGTGAAGCGCAGCGCGCCGTCCTCGACCAGCGCCCACACGCCGGCCGCGGCGATCACCTTGGTGTTGGAGAACATCAGCCACACGGTATCGTCGCGCGCCGGCAGCTTGGGCTCGAGGCTGGCGAGGCCGTAGGTCTCGGACAGCGCCAGCTTGCCGTGGCGCGCGATCGCGATCTGGGCACCCGGATAGCGACCCTCGGCGATATGCCCCTCGATGGTCCGGCGCAGCTTGTCGAGCGCCGGCGCATGGAACCCGAGCTCGGACGCGCTCGCCGCGGCCAGCGGAAATGCCCCGGATTTGCCCGTCTTGACCGTGTCCTGCATCGCCGTCCTCCCTCGGTAGGGCTGGGAGTCTAGCCGATTCTGGGGCGATCCTCATAGCGCGGCCCGATGGCGGCGAACACGCTCCGCGCGCCCGACACCGCGAACGCGATCACGACCGTGACGCCGAGCAGATGGATCAACAGGTCCATCACGGTCGCCTCGATATCGTGGTAGAGCGTCAGCCCGCCCTCGGCCACGGCGGCAAGGGCCAAGCCGCCCGCGAGGGCAGTCGCTATGGGCCGCACCGGTCCGGCGTGCCGGACCATGGCGAACAGCAGCGCGCCCAAGGGCACGCTGGTGATCATGATCGCCACGAAGCAGTGGCCGCTGTGGCCGAGCCGCAGCCCGCGCGCGCCTTCGACCAGCCAGTCGGCGATGCAGCCGTAGCCCATGCTGCCGAGCCAGACCAGCGCGAACGGCAGCGGCAGCCACAGCCAGCGCGGCGAGCGGTCGGCGACGCTAAGCTCGAAGGTCGCCAGGGCGGCGGCGAGCGCGGTCGCCACGGCGGCGGCGCGGCCGACCGCGAACCAAGGATCGCGGAGCTGCTCCACGAGACCGGGACGCAGGCCCGCGAACGCGGTCAGCGCGCCGACGAACAGCGCCGCCAGACCGAGCCAGGCAAGCGCGCGCCATGCCGGGCGGCGCAGCCGGCGCACCGGACGGGCGTCGGCGGTCAGGCGATCGATCAGCTCGGCGGTGGTCGGCATGGCTCAGCGCTTTCCCTGCATGACCAGCTTGAGGGACTTGAGCGCGCGGTGGGTCGCGACCTTGAGCGCGGTGATCGAGAGTCCGGTAGCCGCCGACGCTTCCTTCAACGACATTTCCTTCAGCTTCAAGAGCTCGAGCGCCTGGCGCTGGCCGGGCGGCAAGCGTTCCAGCGCGCGCGCCAGCTCCTCGGCCTCCAGGCCCGCCGACTCGCTGTTCGCCCCGTCCGCCACGAAGGTTTCATGTTCGGGCGCGAGCGCGGTCTCGCGGCCGGCGCTGCGCAGCCGCTTGCGCAGCCGGTCGAGCGCCCGCCGATCGGCGATCGTCGCCAGCCACGGGCCGAACGGCCGGCTGGGATCGTAGCTGTGGCGGATCAGGTGGACCGACAGCAGGACGTCCTGGACCGCGTCCTCGATGTCCTCGCGGACCCGGTGATAGCGCGACGCGATCGAGCGCACATAGGGCGTGATCTCGACGAGGAGCTGGCGATAGGCCGCCTTGTCGCCGGTCTGGGCGCGGGCCATCAACGCCCCCCAGCCGCGCGCCGTCTCGGGATCGCCGGTCGCTCGCCGCATCGCCATACCATAGCCGCGCGGCCCTATAGTGCGCCATCGCCGGGCGGGGTATGGTGCGCCGATGCTTTGGCGACACCATCCCGGCCGGCGATGAATCACGGGCTTGGCGACATCCTGTCGCGCGCGCGCAGTGTCGCGATGACGCCGGTTTGGCTCGGCCAGTTGCTGACCAGCGCCAAGTCGTTCGGCGACAACCCGATCCTCGGCAGCCGCCGCCTCAACGAGCTCGGGCTGCACGCGGGCCGCGTCGCGCTCGCCCACCGGTTGGCGGCGTGGCGGCGGTCGCGTGTCGCGCACCTGGTATCGCCGGAGGATCGCGCCGACTTCGCGCGCGACGGCTTCGTGATCAAGCACGACGTCATGCCCGCGGCCGCGTTCGAGGCCCTGGTCGCGCAGGTCAAGGCCTACCGCGGCATCGCGCGCGAGACCATCCAGGGCGACGCGCTGACGCGCCGCATCGCGCTCGACCACGCCGTCCTCGATCGGGTCCCCGCGCTGCACGTGCTGCGCGACCTGCCGGCGTGGCGCGGCCTGGTGCGCTATGTCGGCAGCGCCAACGCCGAGCCGATCGTCTATCTGCAGACCATCCTGAGTCACGTCGTCGAGGGTGCCGACCCCGATCCGCAGCTGGCGCTGCACGCCGACACCTTCCACCCCTCGATCAAGGCCTGGCTGTTCCTGACCGACGTGCCGGAGGACGACGGCCCGTTCGTCTACGTGCCGGGTTCGCACCGCCTCACCGAGCAGCGCTTGGCGTGGGAACGGCGCATGAGCATCGACATCCACGACCAAGACCGCCTG
>JACQAI010000157.1 GCA_016195115.1 Pseudomonadota bacterium | reverse complement strand
GCGGCCCTCGGGGTGGTGCTCGCGGTCGTCGGGCTCACCTGGTACGCGAGCCGCCGCCAGGTGCTGCGCGAGACCCGCCTCATCATCGCGGCGGCGCGCGCGGTCGTGGCCGGCGACCATGCGGCGCGCGTCGGCGCGCCCTATCGCAGCGGTGAGCTCGGGGCGCTGGCCCAGACCTTCGACCGGATGCTCGATGAGGTGGCGCGGCACGAGCGCGATCTGCAGGAGCGCGAGGAGTGGTTCCGCTCGGTCGTGCAGCAGTCGACCGACATGATCGCGATCGTCGACCGCAACGGGCGGCTCACGTATCTCAGCCCGGCGGTCGAACGCATCCTCGGTACGCAGCCCGAGCGGCTGGTCGGCCAGTCGGTCATCGAGCTGGTGCATCCCGACGAGCAGACGCGCTTCGGTGAGATCTTCAAGTATCTGGCGGCCCAGCCCAACCGGGTCGCCGCGGTCGAGCACCGCCTGCGTCACGCCGAAGGCCACTACGTCTTCATGGAGTCGATCGGCGTCAATCTCCTGGGCAACCGGGCGGTCCAGGGCATCGTGGTCAACAGCCGCGACGTGACGCGCCGCCGCCGGATCGAGGAGATGCTGCGCCTGGTCACGTCGGCGGTCGACCAGTCGCTCGACGGCGTGCTGATCGCGACCGCCGCCGAGCCGACGCCCCAGATCGTCTACGTCAATCCGGCGCTGGTCGGCCTGACCGGCTACCAGGAGATCGAGCTGATCGGCGCCACGCCGGCGATCGTCGGCGGCGTCGGCGCCGCCGACACCATGCTGGAGCGGCTCGCGAGTTGCCTGGCGACCGGCGAGGACAGGAGCTTCGAGATCGCCGCCAAGGCCAAGGACGGCCGCCCGTACCCGATGGCGGTGCAGGCCGTGCCGCTCAAGGACGACAACGGGCGCATCACGCACTTTGTCGCCATCTGTCGTGATGTCACCGACGAACGGCGCGCCGAGGCCGAGCGCGAGCGCCTGGAGACGACCTTGCGCCAGGCCCTCAAGATGGAGGCGGTCGGCACGCTCGCGGGCGGCATCGCGCACGATTTCAACAATGTGCTGCTGCCGATGATGATGCTGACGCAGCTGACCTTGAACCGGCTGGCGCCCGACAGCCGCGAGCGGATGGACCTGGCGCGGGTGTTCGCGGCGCAGAAGCGCGCCAAGGCGCTGGTCGGTCAGATCCTCGCCTTCAGCCGCGGCTCGAGCGGCGAATATGTCGACGTCGACCTGGCGGCGATCTGCCGCGAGACCCTGCATCTGCTGCGCGCGACCTTGCCGTCGACCGTAAGCCTGGTCGACCAGGTCGCCGCGGTCGGCCGCGTGCGCGCCGATCCGACCCAGGTTCAGCAGGTGGTCATGAACCTGTGCGGCAACGCCGCCCAGGCCATGCCGTCGGGCAAAGGCACGATCACGGTCCGGCTCGACGAGGTCTCGCTCGACTATGCCGAGCTGCTCGAATTCCGCCCGGCATCGTCGAGCGCATCTTCGATCCGTTCTTCACCACCAAGGAGGTCGGCGTCGGCACCGGGCTCGGCCTGTCGGTGGTCCACGGCATCGTCACGGCCCATCATGGCGCGATCGCGGTCGACACCGAGATCGGCCGTGGCACCGCTTTCACCATCTTGCTGCCGCTGGCGTCCGACCAGCCGGCAGCCGCCGGCGACACCGCGCGGTTGCCCGCGACGGCCTAGTGGCAGGGGTGAACCCCGCGAGCGGGGGGCGCCAGACTTGGGCAAATCCTGGCACGAAATCTGCTAGATCTAGTGGTGAAGTTGTCATCAAACTGCTATAACTAGGTTAACTAACGCGCAGTTTCGCTGAATAAAATTTGACTGAATTTTTAGGCACGGCGACGCGGAGACCCGACCAGAAGTTTATTGCCCAGTTGGTCATAGAGCTCGGATGGAGCGTTGGGGAGACGACTGCTCGGAGAACGAGGTCTGCTCATGGTCCGGATACGCCGCCTCCTGGTCGCCCTGTTGCTTTCCTGCCTCTGGCTCCCGACGACCGGCCGCGCCGACGACGCCATCTCGGTCGACCTGCAGCTGATCCTCGCGGTCGATTCCTCCGGCTCGATCAATGCCGACGAGTTCCGCCTGCAGATGGAGGGGCTGACCACGGCGTTCCGCAACCCCGCGATCCTCGAGGCGATCCGGCGTGGTCGGATCGGGGCCATCGCCGTCACCCTGATCGAATGGGCGAGCGTCGACCAGCAGCACCAATCGGTCGCCTGGACCAAGATCTGCGACGAGGAGACCATGGCGGTATTCGCCGACCAGCTCGCCGTGACGCCGCGCTTCATCCCCGGCGGCTCGACCTCGGTGAGCGACGCGCTGAACTACTCGAGCCGCCTGTTCGCCAAGAGCGGCTACGTCAGCGATCGGCGCGTGATCGACGTCTCGGGCGACGGCAGCAACAACAGCGGCATCCCGCCCGACACGGTGCGCGATCGCCTGGTCGAGGCCGGCATCGTGATCAACGGCCTCGCGATCCTCAACGACGAGCCCAACCTCAAGGACTATTATGCCGCCTCGGTGATCGGTGGTCCGGGCTCCTTCGTGCTGGTCGCCGAGAGCTACGAGACCTTCTCGAACGCGATCCTGAGCAAGCTCATCCAGGAGATCGCGGCGCTGCCGACGTCGACCAGCCTCGCGCTGGAGATGCTGCGCCAGCGCCAGCCTTGAGCGGCGCGCCGCCGAACCCTCGCGTCTGATCAATCGCGATCAAGCGCCGCGGCGCGATTGCCGGCACGATCACCGCCGGCCTCGCGAGAAGAAGGCGTGAACCCGGTCGCCCGAGCGTTGTGGTTTGTCGAGGGCCACTTCGCCCACGAGATCTCGCTCGACGACATCGCCGCGGTCAGCGGAGTGTCGCGCTATCACCTGTGCCGCGCGTTCGGGACGACGACCGGGCACTCGGTCATGCGCTACGTGCGCGCGCGCCGCTTGAGCGAAGCGGCGCGCGCGCTCGCGGCCGGCGCGCCCGACATCCTGGCGGTCGCGCTCGACTGGGGCTACGGCTCGCACGAGGCCTTCACCCGCGCCTTTCGCGATCAGTTCGGCGTCACGCCCGAGCTCGCTCAGTCGCGGAAGTTCACGAACTGCAGCGGCTGGGCGATCTTGAGGCCGCGGACGGTCGCGATCGCGGCTTGCAGCTCGTCGCGCTTCTTGCCCGTGATCCTGAGCTCGTCGCCCTGGATCGCCGCCTGAACCTTGAGCTTGGTGGCCTTGAGCTCCTTGACCAGCCGGCGCGCCAGCTCGGCGTCGATGCCCTGCTTGATGGTCACGAGCTGGCGCAGCCGGTTGCCCGCGGCTTTTTCGGGATCCTTGTAGTCGAGCGCGCCGGCGTCGACCTTGCGGCGGGTCAGATGGACCTTCAGGAGCTCCTGCATCTGGCGGAGCTTGAGGTCGTCGTCGGCCATCAGGGTGAGGAGCAGCTCGGCACGCTCGACCGAGCACTGGCTGCCCTTGAAGTCGAAGCGCGTGCCGATCTCGCGCGCGATGCCGGCGAGCGCGTTGTCGACTTCGGCCAGATCGGTTTTCGAGACGATGTCGAAGGATGGCATGGCGGTCTCCCGCAGGGGGGCTTGGGCGCACCTTCTTGCCGACTGTGCAGGGTGACGCAAGGGCCTTGAGGCTCCCCCTTGAAGCGGTCCGCCGGCGACCCAAATCAAGGATGTCCGGTGCCCATGTGGGGCCGGACGGCGGGATGCGCCCACGGGTGGTCCCCGGATCTTCGCGGCGACCGCCGCGGGACGCTTCCGCCATCCCATGTTGCTCACTCGGAGGACTTGGCATGCGTAGCTTCGATTTCTCTCCCCTGTTCCGCTCGACCGTCGGTTTCGATCGCCTGACCACGCTGCTCGACAGCGCCGGCCGGCTCGACGAGGCGGTCAGCTATCCGCCCTACAACATCGAGAAGACCGGCGCGGACTCGTATCGCGTCACCATGGCGGTCGCCGGCTTCGCGGCCGAGGAGCTCTCGGTGGTCGCCGAGGCCAACTCGCTGACCATTCGCGGCAAGAGCCAGCGCGACGAGACCCAGGCCCAGTACCTGCACCGCGGCATCGCGGCGCGGACGTTCGAGCGCAAGTTCGACCTGGCCGACCACATCAAGGTCGCGGGCGCCAGCCTGAGCAACGGCCTGCTGCTGGTCGACCTGGCGCGTGAGGTGCCGGAGGCCCTGAAGCCCCGGACGATCCAGATCGACGGCCCGACGGCACCCACCGTGCTTCAGAACAAGGCCGCGTAACTATCTGAAAACACTAATCTCCTGAACGCCGCCTGCGGCTCTCGCAGGCGGCGTTTTTGTTGCCGGGTGGGCAAAAACGAGGAAATCCGGCGACAATTTGCGGTAATCTGAATAGCCTTGCGCACATCACACTAAGATAGTTAAATAACAGCGTGATTCTGAAAGAAAGTTTGGGTAAATTCCTAACGGCGAATCGGTAGCGGTTTCGCGTTTCGGTTGGCGATGGCGGACGAAGACGTCTACGAACTTCATGTCTGCGAGGCGGGCCGTTGGTCTTGCGTCGAACGCTTCCGCTCGACCGAGCGTGAGGAAGCGATTGCCGACGCCGGTCGCCATTTCCTGTCGCCGACGGTCGAAGCCGTCCGGGTGATCCGCGAAGCGTTCGACCAGAACGAGCAGGTCTTCAAACAGCGCACCGTTTTCCGCAACGCCAAGCCGAAGACCGACGTCCCGACCTTCACGTCGAAGTCGACACCCAATGCACCGGCGCGCAAGCCGCCGCCGGTGCCGGCGCGCGCGACGCCGCGTCCGGAGCCCGCCAAGCCGCCGCCGCGCCCCGAGTCGACCGACGACGCGACGCAGCTCGGCTCGATCAAGCGCGCCGAGCCGGCGGCGCTCAACGCGACCTTCACCCTGGTGAAGCGGCTGCTGATCGCCGCCGGTGTTGGCCTCGTGCTCAGCGGTCTGGTGTTCGGCGCGCTGTCGACCGCGCCCGGTGGGCGCCTGTTCGAGCACGTCCCGGACCGCCTGGTGTACGGCGGTATCGTGGCGCTGTTCGTCGCGTCATTCTTCCTCTCGCTCTATCTGTTCGCCCGCACCGAAGCGCGGCAGCGCGCGGCGCGGTTCGCGGTCGCCGGTGCGCCGCCCAGCGCGCTCGTTACGACCGAGGGCGACCTGCCGCCGCAGAACTGGG
>JACQAI010000028.1 GCA_016195115.1 Pseudomonadota bacterium | reverse complement strand
CCCGCACGGACCGTTCCACTTCGTCGGGCGCGAATACTTCGTCGTGCTCTACGAGAGCGACCCGGCGGCGATCCGCGCGGCGTTGCCCGAGCCGCTGGAGCCGGCGGGCGACAACCTGGTCGCGTTCGAATGGATGCGCACGCCCGATGCCTCGGGCTTCGGCGCCTACACCGCGGCGGGTGTCGTCATCCCGGCGATGTTCAAGGGCGTCCGCCACAACTTCATCGCCCAGATGTATCTCGACGACGACGCGCCGATCGCCGCCGGGCGCGAGATCTGGGGTTTCCCGCAGAAATACGCCGAGCCGACCCTCAAGGTCGCGAGCGACACCCTGAGCGGCACCTTGGTCTACGCCGGCCAGCCGGTCGCCAACGGCAGCATGACGTACAAGCACGACTCGCGCGCCGACGACCTGCAGCAGACCGTGCTGGTGCTGATTCACCCCCAGGTCACCCTCAAGCTGCTGCCCGGTCCCGACGGCAAGCCCGAGATCTGCCAGCTCGTCACCTTCACGATGCAGGACGTCACGGTGACGGGCTCCTGGAACGGGCCGGCGCGGCTCGAGCTGATCCCGCACGCCAACGCGCCGGCGGCCGACCTGCCGGTCAAGCGCGTCGTCATCGGCCGCCACTTCATCGCCGACCTGACCTTGCCCTACGGCACGGTGCTGCACGACTACCTGGCCTGAGCCGCTTCTCCGCCCGTCATGCCCGCGCGAGCGGGGATCCAGACGGCGCCTCCGCGACGGCGGTGCTCATGACTCTGGATCCCCGCTTGCGCAGGGATGACGGGAACAAAACGCGTCAGCCGGTGCGGTCGTCTTCGAGATAGGCGTCCTCGAACTCGCCGAGCAGGCCGCGCAGGTCGGCCAGCATCTTCTTGATCAGGAAGCGCTGCGGCTCGTCGCACAGCGCCTCGGCGCTCATCTCGGCCAGCAGCCGCGAGCTCTGGGCGAGCAGCTTGACGGATTTGCGTTCGATCAGGTCCATGCGCTCAGGTCCATTGCGGCTCTCACGGGCGGGCTGGCGCGATCCTAACCCATCCACGGCGCGGCGGCACGGGTGGGCCGATCCACAGCCGCGCTCCGGCGCAAAGATGGGCGCGAACCATGGGAAGCCCGCGCGCGCATGCCCTGGTTGCGCAGCGCCGCGCGGGCTAACATCACGCCCGCGTGCGCAATCACGCCCGGTCGCGCCGTTGCGCAGACCGAGGACCATAACCCAAGGGGGGACAGACGATGACCGGTCAGCATCCCAGCCGCCGCCAGGTTCTGAAATCGGCCGCCGCGCTCGGCGCGGTCGCCTCGGTCGCCGGCGGCGCGACCGCCAGCGCGGCCGCGATGCGCGCGACCGCCGTCAACCCCGCGATCGACGCCGTGCTCAAGCGCGCGGTCGACGCCAGGGAGGTGCACGGCGTGGTCGCGCTCGCGGCGACCGACAAGAGCGTGATCTACGAAGGCGCGTTCGGGACCCGCAATCTCGGCGGCGGCGCGGCGATGACGATCGACACGGTGTTCCGCATCGCCTCGATGACCAAGGCGGTGACCTCGGTGGCGGCGCTGCAGCTGGTCGAGAAGGGCATGCTCACGCTCGACGACCCGGTGCCGGGTATCGACCAGGCGCTGGCCAAGCCGATGGTGCTCGAGGGCTTCGAGCCGTCGGGCGAGCCGCGGCTGCGTCCGGCCAAGCGGGCGATCACCTTGCGCCATCTGCTGACCCACACCGCCGGCTTCGGCTACGAGCTGTGGGACGACAATCTGGTCAAGTACGTCAAGGCGACCGGCATGCCGGGGACCTTCACGGGCAAGTTCGCGGCGTTGCGCATGCCGCTGGTGTTCGATCCCGGCGAGCGCTGGGAGTACGGCATCAACGTCGACTGGGCCGGCATCCTGGTCGAGGCGCTCAGCGGCAAGGCGCTCGACGTCTATTTCCGCGACCACATCTTCCAGCCGCTCGGCATGAAGGACACCGGCTTCGCGATCAGCGCCGCGCAGCGCGCGCGCCAGACCAATTTCCACCAGCGCAAGCCCGACGGCACGCTGGAGGCGCAGCCGCTCGAGACCTGGTTCAAGCCGGAGTTCTATGCCGGCGGCGGCGGCCTCTACTCGACCGGGCGCGACTATCTGGCGTTCGCCCGCATGCTGTTGAACGGCGGCCGGCTGAACGGCGGTCCGCGCATCCTCAAACCGGAAACCGTCGCGCTGTCGTACAAGAACGCGGTCGGCAATATCCCGTGCGGCGTCCTCAAGACGACCAATCCGGGGCGCTCGGTCGACGTCAACTTCTTCCCGGGCAAGGACCTGCGCTGGGGGCTCGCCTACATGCTCAACGTCGACGGCGTGCCGGGCGGACGCAGCCCGGGCAGCGTCACCTGGGCCGGCATCTTCAACTCGTATTACTGGATCGATCCGGTGAAGCGGGTGACCGGCGTCTACATGACCCAGATCCTGCCGTTCGCCGACCCGACCGCGGTCAAGGTCTTCGGCGACTTCGAGCGCGCCGTCTACAGCGGGCTCAAGTCGGTCTGATCGACCTGTCTCGATAACCCCTCCCCCCGCGCGCAGCGTGGGGGAGGGGTTATGTGCGTGCTTTCGGGTTGACGACGAGGGCGGCCCCACCCACGATCGAGCCACACTTTGAGGGGCCTGCCGATGACGATGGATCGCCGCGACTTTCTGATCTCTGGGGCCGCGCTGTCGGCCGCCGCCGTGCTGCCGCGCGCGGCCGCGGCCGATGCGTTCGCGCCCAAGCCCGGGGCGTGGCGCAGTTTCCAGACGACGCTGAGGCTCGACATCGCCAAGCCGCAAGGGGCCAGCCAGGCCTGGGTGCCGCTGCCGTCGGTCAACGAGCCCGAGTGGTTCCGGCCGCTCGGCAACGAGTGGAAGACCAACGCCGCCTCGGCCGAGATCTACCGCGACCCGAAATATGGCGCCGAGCTGCTGCACGTCAGCTGGGCGGACGGCGAGCGCGCGCCCGCGGTCGAGGTGGTGAGCCAGTTCGCGACCCGCGACCGCGGCGTCGACCTCTCGAAACCGCACAAGGCCGCGCCGCTGTCGGCCGCCGAGCGCGTGCTCTACACCGGACCGACCACCCTGATTCCGATCGACGGCATCGTCAAGGATACCTCCGACTACGTCACCGCCGGCGCGCGCACCGAGCTCGCCAAGGCGCGCGCGATCTACGAGTGGATCGTCGACAACACGTTCAGGGATCCGAAAACACTTGGGTGCGGCTTCGGCGATGTCGCCTCGATGCTCCAGATGGGCAATCTCGGCGGCAAGTGCGCCGACCTCAACGCGCTCTATGTCGGCCTGGCGCGCGCCGCCGGGTTGCCGGCGCGCGACGTCTACGGCGTGCGCGTCGCGCCGTCGCGCTTCGGCTACAAGAGCCTGGGCGCCGGCTCCGAGAACGTGACCAAGGCGCAGCATTGCCGCGCCGAGGTCTATATCAGCCGCCACGGCTGGGTGCCGGTCGATCCGGCCGACGTGCGCAAGGTCGTGCTCGAGGAGCCGCCAGGCAATCTCGCGCTCGGCGACCTTAAGGTCGCGGCGGCGCGCGCCGCGCTGTTCGGCGCCTGGGAGATGAACTGGCTCGCCTACAACACCGCGCACGACCTCGTCCTGCCAGGCGCGCGCGAGCCCCACGCCGACTTCGTGATGTATCCGCAGGCCGAGACCGGCGGCGAGCGGCTCGACAGCCTCGATCCCGACGGCTTCAAGTACACGATCCTGGCCAAGGAGCTGACTGCGGCCTGACGCAGACCCGAGGGCAGAACCATGAAGCCCGACGCGTCGCGCAACATCACGTTCATCAGCCACACCGATCAGGGCGGTCGCAGCGACGGTGTCCAGGTCATGGTGCACCGCGGCTACGCCTATATCGGCCACACGTTCAGCAACGGCATCACCGTGCTCGACGTGCGCGATCCCAAGCACCCGAAGCCGGTCGACTTCATCGCCTGCCCGAAGAACACTCGGGCGATCCACCTGCAGACCCACGACGACCTGCTGCTCGTCACCAACCTACCCAGCGTCTGGAGCATGCAGGCGCTGAGCGAGAAGGAGTACTTCGCCAGCTCGCCCGCCGATCTGCTGCGCGACCGTGGCGCCGAGTTCACCGCCGGCATCCGGATCTACGACATCTCGAAACCGGACACGCCGCGCGAGATTTCCTTCCTGCCGATCGAGGGCATCGGGCCGCATCGGCTGTGGTATGTCGGCGGTCGCTACGCCTACGCCTCGATCCATTTCGACGGCTTCAGCGACCACATCCTCGCGGTGATCGACGTCGCCGATCCAACGAGGCCGTTCGTCGCCGGCAAATGGTGGATCCCCGGCATGTGGCGCGCCGGCGGCGAGACGCCGAGCTGGCCGGCCGGCCGGCGTTATGCCCTGCATCATGCGCTGATCGCCGGCAACGTCGCCTACGCGGCGTGGCGCGACGGCGGGCTGACCACGCTCGACGTCAGCGAGCCGACCCAGCCCAAGCTGCTGGCGCACCGCAATCTGGATCCGCCGTTCGGCGGCGGCACCCACTCGCCGCTGCCGCTGCCCGACCGCAACCTCCTGGTGCTGGCCGACGAGCCGAACTTCGCCAACTGCAGCCAGGGCTATCGCCACATCTGGCTGTTCGACGTGCGCGAGCCGAAGAACCCGGTCAGCTTCGCGACCTTCCCGATCCCCGGCGAGGCCGACTACTGCGCCAAGGGCGGCAATTTCGGTGCCCACAATCTGCATGAGAACCGGCCGGGCGCCTTCCAGAGTTCGCGCCTGATTTTCGCGACCTACTACAACGCCGGCGTGCGCGTGTTCGACATCGACGATCCGTTCCGGCCGCGCGAGGTCGCCTACTACGTGCCGCCCAAGCCGGAGCGCATGATCGACCCCCGGCCCAACCGGCCGCAGGTGATCCAGTCGGCCGACTGCTACGTCGATGCCAACGGCATCATGTATCTGACCGACACCAATGCCGGACTCAACATCCTCCAATTCGACGGCGCGTGAGCGTCGCGCCCATCGACACTCCTCCCCCACGCTTCGCGCGGGGGAGGAGTGTTGGCGCTACGCCGCCGCGCGCACCTGATCGGAGAACCGGCTGACCTCGCTGCGCGCGCCCTTGCCGGCGTCCTGGACGTTCTCGGCGATCTGCGCGCTCGATCCGGCCTGGGCCTCGATCGCGGCGGCGATCGTGCCGGTGATGTCGTTCATGTTGACGATCGTGCGGCCGATGCTGGCGATGTCGTCGTTGATCCGCCCGGTCGCCTCCTGGATGCCGCGGATCTGGGCCGAGATCTCCTCGGTCGCGCTCTGGGTCTGGGACGCCAGATTCTTGACCTCGGTGGCGACCACCGCGAAGCCCTTGCCGGCGTCGCCGGCGCGTGCCGCTTCGATCGTGGCGTTGAGCGCCAGCAGGTTGGTCTGGCTGGCGATGTCGGTGATCAGCTTGACGATCGTGCCGATCTGGCTCGCCGCCTGGACCAGGCTCTCGCAGGTGGCGCCGGTGTGGGTGGCCTGCGCCATGGCCTCGCCGGCGATCGCCTTCGATTGCGCGACCTGGTCGCCGATCTTGTGCAGCGCGCTGAGCAACCCGTCGGCGGCGTAGGCCATCGAGTCGGTGCTGCCCTGGGTCTGGCGCAACGCGCCGGTGGCGAGGCCGCTGCGGCGGCTCGCCTCGGCGCTCGCGGTCGCCATGGTGGTGGCGCAAAACTCCATGTCCTTGACCGAGTGCTGCACCGTATCGAACACGCGGATGACGGTCGCCTCGAAGGCATCGGCGACCTCGCGCCGCGAGCGCTGGCGATCGGCGTGCGACTGTTCCTGAACGGAATGGATCTCGGAGACGTGCTTGGTGACCCGCTGGTTGAGCCGGCTGATGATCAGCTGCATGAGCAGGCAGCCGAAGCTCGGGCTCTGGGCGCAGATCTCGAACACCTTGCGCGCCGAGATCGCGCGGACATCGACGTCGGTGGCGCACAGCGCGGTCGCCGTGCGCGCCTTCTCCGACGAGAAGATGCCGATCTCGCCGATCATCTCGCCCGGCCCGAGCACGATGTCGATCTCCTCGAGGCGGATCTCGCCCTTGACGATCATGAACATGTCGTCCGAGGGGTCGCCGGCGCGGAACAGGTGCTGTCCCTTGGCGACCGAGCGTGACGTCATGTACGGCATCAGCCAGTCGGCGGAATGGCCCTGTTGCTCGCGCGGCTTCTTGAAGGCGAGCGACACCGCGGACGCGGGTTGGCCCCGGGTGGTCCGGGCGACGTTGGCCATCATCACCGTGCGGATCGCGGCGACCAGCAGAACCATGGCGTGTAGCCCGGCGAGCACCGGCATCTCGGCTGCGATCGAGCCGGCGACGCCGCACACGGCGAGGACCGCGATCACGGGTCGCAGCGGCAGCCGGCTCGGCATGTGGAGCAGCAGCGTCATGCCGACGGGTAAGACGGCGAGGCTGAGTTCGGTCCAGGGCATGACGCAGTCCGCTCGTGAGGGGGCAGGGCGCCCTATCATGCCGGATTTTGTTAAAACTCTGTGGATTTCGGCGATTTTCCTGACATCTTTCCGGCATGACGGCGGGCGTTGCCGCCGACCCCGCGACCATGCCCGACGACACGCCGCCGACGGTTTGGACCTGGAACAAGCCGAGCGGCGACCGGTTCGCGAACATCAACCGCATGGTCAACTGCATCCACGGCGAGCCCTCGAGCCAGTTGCACGAGCGCCACGACGCCG
>JACQAI010000027.1 GCA_016195115.1 Pseudomonadota bacterium | reverse complement strand
CCGATGTCGCAGCGCTCGACCGGCAAGCGCGACGCGGTCGACTTCAAGCCGGCCTCCGAGGTGCTGCTCGACGAGGCCTCGATCGCGCGCTTCCGCGCCGGCTATCGCGCCCTGTTCGGTGCCGAGACCGGCAATGATCCGCTCTACGAGGCGGTCAGCGCCGGCCGCAAGTACGTCGGCATGGAGCATTGGCTGCCGCTGTTCCACGAACAGCTCGAGACGCTGTTCGACTATCTGCCGGGTACCGCCGTGACCTTCGACGCCCAGGTCGAGGAGGCGATCGCCGCACGGTTCGAACAGATCACCGAGTACTACGGCGCGCGCCGCGCGCTGATGAAGGGCGGCGACCGCGACACGCTGCCCTACAAGCCGCTGCCGCCCGACCGGCTCTATCTCGCCGAGGCCGAGTGGACGCGCACGTTGGCGCCGCTGGCGGTCGGCGCGTTTTCGGCGTCGCAGGCACCGGATATCGCCGGGCTGGGGGGCGCGGATCGCGTCGACGCGGGCGGCCGGTCCGGCCACGAGTTCGCCGAGGCGCGCGTGCGGCCCGACGTCAACCTGTTCGACGCGGTGCGCGAGCACCTAGCACCGGTGGTCGCCGGCGGCGCACGGGTCGTCATCACGGCGTTCAGCGCGGGCTCGCGCGACCGCTTGAGAGGCCTGTTGCGCGACCACGGCATGACCGAGGTGGCGCAGCCCGAGGATTGGGCCGCGGTGCTGGCGCTGCCGCCGGCGACCGTTGCGCTCGCCGTGCTCGGGCTCGAGCGCGGCTTCGTTGCCGACCGCCTTGCCGTGATCTCGGAGGGCGACATCCTGGGCGACCGCCTGGTCCGCCAAGTCAAGCGTCGCCGCTCCGCCAATTTCATCAGCGAGATCGCCAGCCTCGACGAGGGCGATCTCGTGGTCCACGTCGACCACGGCATCGGGCGCTACGATGCGCTGGTCACGCTCAAGGTCGCGGGCGCGCCGCACGACTGCCTGCGCGTGCTGTACGCCGGCGGCGACAAGCTGTTCGTGCCGGTCGAGAACATCGACGTGCTCTCGCGCTTCGGCTCGGAGGAGGCCGGTGCCCAGCTCGACAAGCTCGGCGGCGTCGGCTGGCAGGCGCGCAAGGCCCGGGTTCGGGCGCGCATCCGCGACATTGCCGACAAGCTGATCCGCATCGCCGCCGAGCGCGAGATCCGCTCCGGCCTGGCGCTCAGCCCGCCCGAAGGCGTCTACGACGAGTTCTGCGCCCGCTTCCCCTACGCCGAGACCGACGATCAGCAGCGCGCCATCGAGGAGACCTTGGCCGATCTCGGCTCGGGCAAGCCGATGGACCGGCTGATCTGCGGCGACGTCGGCTTCGGCAAGACCGAGGTCGCGCTGCGCGCCGCCTTCGTCGCCGCCCAGACCGGTGTCCAGGTGGCGGTGGTCGTACCGACGACCTTGCTGGCGCGCCAGCACTTCCAGCTGTTCCGCGAGCGCTTCAAGGGCCTGTCGACGCGCATCGAACAGCTGTCCCGGCTGGTCGCGCCCAAACGCGCGACCGAGATCAAGAAAGCGCTGGCCGCCGGCGAGATCGACATCATCGTCGGCACCCATGCGCTGCTGTCGAAGTCGATCAGCTTCAAGGACCTTGGCCTCCTGGTCGTCGACGAAGAACAGCATTTCGGCGTCGGCCAAAAAGAGCGCCTGAAGGAGCTCAAGGCCAACGTCCACGTCCTGACCCTGACCGCGACGCCGATCCCGCGCACGCTCCAACTCGCCTTGTCGGGCGTGCGCGACATGAGCGTGATCGCGACCCCCCCTGTCGATCGGCTGGCGGTGCGCACCTTCGTGCTGCCGTTCGACCCGGTTGTGGTGCGCGAGGCGATCCTGCGCGAGCACTTCCGCGGCGGCCAGGTGTTCTATGTCTGCCCGCGCATCGAGGATCTGGCGTCGGTCGCCGAGCGCCTGCGCAAGCTCGTGCCCGAGGTCAAGCTGGCAACCGCGCACGGTCGCATGGCGCCGACCCAGCTCGAGGACGTCATGACGGCGTTCTGCGACGGCCGCTACGACGTGCTGTTGTCGACCAACATCGTCGAGTCCGGCCTCGACATCCCGACCGCCAACACGATGGTGATCCACCGCGCCGACATGTTCGGCCTGGCCCAGCTCTATCAGCTGCGCGGCCGCATCGGCCGCTCGAAGACCCGCGCTTACGCCTATCTCAGCCTGCCGCCCGGGCGCGTGCCGTCGGTGGCGGCGCAGAAGCGCCTCGAGGTCATGCAAACCCTCGATCAACTCGGCGCCGGATTCCAGCTGGCGAGCCACGATCTCGACATCCGCGGCGCCGGCAACCTGTTGGGCGAGGAGCAGTCGGGCCACATCAGGGAGGTCGGCATCGAGCTCTACCAGCACATGCTCGAGGAGGCCGTGCAGTTGGCCAAGAGCGGCGGCGCGCTCGACGCCGCGCCGACCGCCGACCAGTGGACGCCGCAGATCACGATCGGGTCGCCGGTGCTGATCCCCGAGAGCTACGTCGCCGACCTGACGGTACGGCTCGGCCTCTATCGCCGCATCGCCACCCTGATCGACCGCACCGAGATCGACGCCTTCGCCGCCGAGATGATCGATCGCTTCGGGCCGCTGCCCTCCGAGGTCGGCAACCTCCTGCAGATCATTCAAATCAAGCGGCTGTGCATCGACGCCGGGGTCGAGAAGGTCGAGGCCGGACCGAAGGGCGCGGTGCTGGCGTTCCGGCTCAACCATTTCGCCAATCCGCCGGCGCTGGTCGATT
>JACQAI010000026.1 GCA_016195115.1 Pseudomonadota bacterium | reverse complement strand
CGCCGGGGCGCCCGTGACGCCGCGCGGGGCGCATTGCGTCCACGCGCGTTGCGCGGCGTTCCCCGAGTCCGAGGACGCCGCCGCCGCGGGGCCGCCAGGCCCCGCGTCAGTCCTCGACGATCACCTGGCCGTACATCCAGGGATGCGGCGTGCAGATGTAGTAGTAGTTGCCCGGCTTGCTGAAGGTGAGCTTCTTGCTCTCGCCCTTGGCCAGGATGCCGGTGTCGAAGGCGTTGCCCAGCATGGCAGCCGCGTTATGGGGCAGGTCGCCGGCGTTCTTGAAGGTCAGCGACTGGCCGGTCTTGAGGCGCACGCGCGACGGCCCGAAGGCGTACTCGACGTTGCCCGGGCTGATCGTGACGGTGTCGATGCCGCTGAGGATCGGCCCGATCGGGCCGGCGACGGTCGGCGGCTTGGGCGGCCCCGCGACGGGGCCCAGCTTGCCGTTGAGCGAGAACACCCACAGGGCGTCGCCGAAGGTGCTGCCCTGCAGCGAGTTGCCGCCGACCGAGATCGCGACGTATTGCTCGCCGTCGACCTCGTAGACCGTCGGCGGCGCGTCGGCGCCGAACTGGGTCTGGAAGCGCCACCGCTCGGCACCGGTTTTGGCGTCGAGCGCCAGCACGTTGCCGTCGGGCTCGCCGCGGAACACCAGGCCGCCGGCGGTCACGGTCGAGCCGCCGCCGCCGCCGATGCGGTACGGCGTCTTGTGCTGCCAGGCGATCTTGTTGGTCTTGGCGTCGATCGCCGTGAACGTGCCGGTCATCGGCGAATTGATCGGCGCCGCCTGCGAGCCGCCGGTGTAGCGCAGGCCAACCACGTACTTGTCGCTGAAGCGCGTGAACGCGCTCGTCCGCACCGTGCCGGGCACATAGAAGTAGCCGGTGTCGGGGCTGTACGGCATCGGCGACCAGTTGGTGCCGCCGACGCCGGACGGCTGGATCAGCACCGGCTCCTCCCAGAACGTCTCGTAGATGCAGCCCGCTTTTTCGTAACCCTCGATGAGCGTGGCGCATTGCGGCACCACCGCGTCGCCGACCGGGAAGGGTTGGGTCTTGGCGGTCTTCTGCCGCGGGTCCTGCGGCACCGGACGCTCCTCGATGCCGATCAGCGGTTTGCCGTTGGTGCGGTCGAGGATGTAGACCCAGCCGGTGCGCCCGGCCTCGGCGATGCCCTTGCGCGGCTGGCCGTTGATCACGGTGTCGAACAGCACCACCGGGCTGGCGGCGTCGTAGTCCCAGATGTCGTGGTGGACCTGCTGGAAATGCCAGACGTACTTGCCCGTCTTGGCGTCGAGCGCGACCATCGAGGTGCAGAACAGATTGTCGCCCTCGCGCATCGCGCCGTCGTAGTCGGGGCCGCAGTTGCCGACCGCGAAATAGACGTGGCCGAGCTCGGGATCGAGCGCCGGCGTGTTCCAGATCGTGGCGCCGCCGCGCATCGCGTGGTCGGTGCCGGGCGGCCAGGTGTCGGCGCCGATCTCGCCGGGCGCCGGCAGGGTGTACCAACGCCACTTGATCTCGCCGGTCTTGGCGTCGAGCGCGGTCAGGCGGCCGCGCACGCCGAACTCGCCGCCCGTGATGCCGCTATAGACGATGCCGTCGTAGTAGAGCGGCGCGCTCGTGATGCCGTAGCCGTTCTGCCACTTCTCGATCGGCGTCTGCCAGGCCTTCTTGCCGGTCTTCATGTCGAGCGCGACCACGGTGGCGTCGAGCTGGCCCAAGTAGAGCTGGCCCTCGCCCATGGCGAGGCCGCGATTGGCCCAGCCGCAGCACACGGTCGAGATCGCCTGGTCGATGCCCGACCAGTATTCCCAGAGGAACTCGCCGGTCTTGGCGTTGAGCGCGAACACGTCGTCGTTGCCGGTGACGACGTACATGATGCCGTCCTTCACCAGCGGCGACGCCTCGTGGGAATATTTGCCGCCGAGCCCGGAGCCCTTGAGCCGCACCGTCCAGGCGCCCTTGAGCTGGCCGACGTTGCTCGTGTTGATCTGCTTCAGGGTCGAGTAGCGCTGGTTGGTCAGGTTGCCGCCGTTGGTCACCCAGTCCTTGCCGACCGGGCTGCGCAGCAGGCGATCGATCTCCGCGTCGGCCGCCGTGGCCGGCGCGCTCGCGACCAGCAGCAACCCCAGCGTCAGCGACACCGCAACATGTCGGAGCATGTGGCTTCTCCCCCTCGCCTGGCTCGTGACGGGCCAGTTCATGGCGGCAAGCTTAGTACAACCTGCCGCCGTCCGCCGCTGTTTTGCGTCCCACGGCGATCGACGACGATGCGCCAGTGGCGGGCAACGGCCTGCTCGATCGGCGCCACTTCCTGCAAGGGGGTGCGCTGGCCGCCGCTGCGGTCGGTGCCGGCGGCGCCGCGACCGCCGAGACGTTGACCAAGGCGCCGTGGATGACCGCGCCGGGCACGCCGTTCGAGGGCTACGGCCAGCCGTCGCGCTTCGAGGCCAAGGTCGTGCGCATCGCCGGCAACCCGCCGAACGCGCCGGGCACCGGGGCGTCGCGCACGCCGCTGCAGGCGCTCAATGGCATGATCACGCCCAACGGCTTGCATTTCGAGCGCAGCCACAGCGGCATTCCGGACATCGATCCCGATGCGCACCGCTTCCTGATCCACGGCCTGGTCAAGCGCCCGCTGGTGTTCACGCTCGAGGCGCTGGCGCGCTATCCCATGACCTCGCGCATCGCCTTCATCGAATGCGCCGGCAACAGCGCCGTGCTGTTCGCCAAGGATCCCGCGGCGGCGACCGTGCAGGGCATCCACGGCCTGGTGTCGTGCGCCGAATGGACCGGCGTGCCGCTGGCGCCGTTGCTTGACGAGGCCGGCGTCGACCCGAAGGCCGAGTGGCTGCTCGCCGAGGGCGCCGACGCCGCCGCGATGAGCCGCAGCGTGCCGCTCGGCAAGGCGCGCGACGACGCGCTGATCGCGCTCTATCAGAACGGCGAGCGCATCCGCCCGGCCAACGGCTACCCGATGCGCCTGTTGCTGCCCGGCTATCAGGGCAACATGAACGTCAAGTGGCTGCGCCGCATCAAGCTGACCGAGGGGCCAACCCACACCAAGGACGAGACCTCGCGCTATTCGCTGCTGCAGCAGGATGGCCGCGTCGCGGAGTTCAAGTTTCCGATGGACGCCAAATCCGTGATCACCCAGCCGTCTCCCGGCCTGGCGATGAAGGGGCCTGGGCTCTACGAGATCTCCGGCTTGGCGTGGTCGGGCAACGGCAAGATCACGCGCGTCGAAGTCTCGGCCGACGGCGGCCAGAGCTGGGCTCCAGCGGCGCTGGCGGAGCCGGTGCTGTCCAAGGCGTTGACGCGATTCCGATTGCCGTGGCGCTGGACCGGCGGATCGGCGGTGCTGCAGAGCCGCGCCACCGACGAGACGGGCTATGTCCAGCCGACCCGCGCGGCCCAGATCGCCGCGCGCGGCGCCAGGGGCATCTACCACTGCAATCTGATCACGAGCTGGGGCGTGGCCGAGGGCGGCGAGGTGAAGCATGTCTATGCGTAAGCACCGGCTCGCCGTCGCGGCGCTGTTGGCGACGCTCGGCGTCGCGCATGCCGCCGACACGCCCAACCTCGGCCAGCCGATCAGCCCGCATGAGTTCGCCGCCTGGGACATCAGCGTCGCGCCGGACGGTGCCGGTCTGCCCGCGGGCAGCGGCACGGCCAAGCAGGGCGCGCCGGTCTACGCCGAGAAGTGCGCCGCCTGTCACGGCGAAAAGGGCGCGGGCCAGCCCAACGATCGCCTGGTCGGCGGCATCGGCACGCTCGCCGGCGACCAGGCGCCGGTGCGCACCGTCGGCAGCTTCTGGCCCTACGCGACGACGCTGTTCGATTACGTGCGGCGCGCCATGCCGTGGCAGCAGCCGCAGTCGCTGTCCGACAGCGAGGTCTACGCGGTCGCGGCCTACATCCTGAACCTGAACGGCATCATCGGCGACGCCGACGTGCTCGACGCCACGACCCTGCCCAAGGTCAAGATGCCCAACCGGGACAACTTCTTCATCGTCTATCCCGGCAACTTGAAATAGATCCGGCGCGGCAGGACGCAGACTTCAACCCGCTGCCGTGACCGGCCGATCGGCGGATTGGCGTTCGTGCATCAGGGCGGCGAGCGCCGTCGCGAGCTCGTGGGCGTGGTAGGGCTTGGTGATCAGCCGGAAGCCCTGGGCCTCGGCGCCCGGCGCGGCGTCGCTGAAACCGGTCGCCAGCAGCACGCCGACGGTCGGGAAGTGCGCGCGCACGGCACGCCCCAACTCGACCCCGTTCATGCCGCCCGGCATCATGATGTCGGAGAACACCAGGTCGATCGGCTCGCCCTGGCGCAGCAGCTCGAGCGCCGCGCGGGCGCTCGGTGTCGCGCGCACCGCGTACCCGAGGTCGCCGATCAGCTGGGCCGCAACCTCGGCGACGGCGTCGTCGTCCTCGACCACGAGCCCGGTGCCGTGGGCGGGCGCGGTCGCGCGCTCGTCGTCCGGCGCGGTCGCCGCCGGTTTGGGCAGCGCCGTCGTCGCGGGCAGGAAGAAGGTGACGGTCGTGCCCTGGCCGGGCGCGCTCTCGAGCTTGATCGTGCCGCCGGATTGCGTGACGAAGCCATAGGCTTGGCTCAAGCCGAGCCCGCTGCCCTTGCCGACCTCCTTGGTGGTGAAGAACGGCTCGAACACCTTGACCTGGAGCTCCGGGGCGATGCCGACGCCAGTGTCCGACACGCTGATCGCGACGAACGCGCCGACCAGCCCGGCGGCCGGATCGTCGAGGCGGACATTGCGCGCACGCACGGCGAGCGTACCGCCCTCGGGCATCGCGTCGCGGGCGTTGAGCCCGACATTGAGCAGGGCGAGCTCGAGCTGCCCGGGGTCGACCTCGATGGCGCTGAGATCGCGCGCCAGATCGACATCGAGCTGGATCTCGCCCTGCAGCGAGCGGCGCAGCAGGTTGCACGCGCCGACCAGCCGCGGCGCCGGCTCGATCACCTCGGCGCGCAGCGGCTGGCGTCGGGAGAAGGCAAGCAGATCCTTGGTCAACCCGGCGCCGCGCTCGGCGGCGCGCCGGGCGGCGTTGAGAAAGCGCTTCAAGCGCTCGCTGCCCGCGGCCAGCGCGTCGGCCAAGCTGAGGCTGCCGAGGATGACGGTGAGGAGATTGTTGAAGTCGTGGGCGATACCGCCGGTCAATTGGCCGATCGCCTCCATCTTCTGCGCCTGATGCAGGATCTCCTCGGCGCGCCGGCGCTCGGCGGTCTCGCGCTCGAGCTCGGCGGTGCGGGCGCGCACGCGTTGCTCGAGCTGGTCGTGCGCCTCGGTCAGGGCTTCGAGGGCGCGGCGGCGTTCGCGCAGCGCCGCGTCGAGCAACAGTACGGCGATCGACGCCACGCCGATGAAGCCCTGGAGCACGAGCAGCGACTCGTTCTGCGACGCGCCGACGAAAGGGCCCAGCCCGCGGATCGTGCCGAGCACCGCGAACCCGCAAGCCAAGACGGTGCCGAGCGTGCCCGCCAGATGACCGAAGCGAAATTCGATCCACAGCAGCAGCGGGATCAGCATGTGGGCCAGGAGCTTGATCAGCACCGGGGCGAGGGCGCGGGCCTGGGTGTCGTCGAGCAGGCGCTCCAGCCAGCCGCTGAAGGTCAGCGCGCACATCAGCAGCAGGAACCCCAGGGCGAGCAGGGCGCCGACCCGCATCTGGGCCCTGAGCTGCGCCGGCGCGGCGCGCGCCCACGCCACCACCAGGGGGGCGACGATCCACATGCCGGTGGCGTCGCCGAGCCACCAGGTGAAGCCGGCGGCCGACATCAGGCTGGTCGGCAGCGCCCCGATCGCGACCAGGCTCGCGACGCCGATGGTGCTGGCGATGACGCTGCAGGCGAGCGTCGCGAGCACAAAGAGAAAGACGCCGCGGATCGTGTACGAGACTGTCGCGCGCGCCGCCAGGCGGCGGATCACCACGCTGCCGAGCAGGGGCTCGAGGGTGTTGCCGAGGCCGATCGTCACGCTGGCGATGACGTGCTCGGGATGTTGGACGGCGTGGCCGAGCAGGCCGCCGACACCGTCGGCCTTGACGTGGAAGTCGACCAAGTTGGCGAGGAACGCGCCGAGGAACACCCCGGTGCTCAAGCGCGGACCGAACAGCAGCAGCGCGGCGAACGCCAGGCCCGACGGCGGCCACACCGGGGTCGCCTGGGTCGCCTCGAACTGCAGCTGCAAGCCCAGGCGCGCGGCGCCGTAGTACGCCGCTGCCAACGTCAGGCTGCCGACCAGGGCGCGCGGAAGCGAGAGTCTCATCGGGGCGGCGCCAAACCTCTGCTTGACCGAGGGCTGGCGCCGGGATGCGCCAGGGCCCGTCGGCAATCGCGTCAGATTAGCGACAATCGCGCGGCGGAGAAATCGACCCTGACGGCGCCCGCTTCCAAGGAAGCGTTAACCGTTTTATTAAACAATTACATATAGTCTCTTTGTTGAGCCGCCGATTCGACGATAAAGGCGGGCGAGGGGAGCATGGCAAAGCCCGACGGGGGCGCACCCGAGCAGGCCGGGGCAGCCGAGGCCGAGGCGGTCGAGCGGCTCAAGCAGCAGTGCGAGGACACGCTGACGCGGGTCCGCGAGCAGGCGCTCGTGGGGGCCACGAGCGACGTCGATGCCGGTGTCAAAGCGCTCTACGAGGCGATCAAGGATCCGAAGCTGCCGCGCGAGTTCGTCCGTCACATCAGCGGCGAGCTGAAAGGCCTCGACCTGCTGGTCAACATGAAGGCGACCGACCAGGCGCTGCGCCGTGCGGTCGTCCATGCCCAGGCTGATCGCAAGCTCGAGCGCAGCCAGGAGATCGCCGCGGCGCGCGGCTTCCTCAGCCGCGCCATGGCGCTCGGGGCCAACGAGGCGTTCAAGCACGCCGCCGAGATGACGATCGAGAGCGCGCTGCTGACCGGCGGCGTCAAGCAGACCGGCCCGACCCGGGCCAAACCGGTCGACGAAACACCGCCGCCGCGCAGCCTGGCCAAGGGCGAACGCCGCGAGTACAAGCGCTACGAGACGCCGGTCCTGACCGTGGCGGTCGCGGGCAAAAGCTTCGCGACGTTCGACTGGTCGATGGGCGGCATGCTGATCGGCGGCAGCACCGCGGATGAGTTCCCGTCCGACGAGCCGGTCCAGATCGAGCTCTCGGTGCCGGGTCTCAGCCGGCCGCTCGAGGTGTCCGTGGTCGCGGTGCGGGTCGAGATCCGCAAGGGCGGCATCGCGGTGCGCTTTCTGCAGCTGACTCCCGACCTGAGCGGCTTCTTGCGTCGGCTGATCCTCAATCGCGGCGTGGCGTGAACGGCCCAGGTGATCGTGTCGCACTGTCGCCGCCGATCCGAACCGCCGTATCATTGCGACGACATGCGGCCGCGCCGGACGCCTGACGGGTAGGGTACTTGGGGACGACGACGATGGTTTCACGAGACGATCTGCGTGAGGTGCTCGATCCGGAGACGCCGGGCCGCGCCGCCCGCTGGCTCAGGGCCTGGCACTTCCTCGCGGTCTCTGCCGGCGTGGCGTTGGCGATCGGCGCGTCGGTCGACGGGGTATGGTCGGACGGCGCGCAGCCGTGGCTGGCTGCGATTACGATCGCGCTGCTGGCGGCGTTCGCGGTCTTGTACGGCTTGCGCCTGTGGGTGGCGGGCGACGAGCAGCGGACCGAGGGCGAGGCGCCGGTGGTGTCGCGCTGGCGCTATGCCACGTCGCCGATGGGCATGGTCGATCTCTCGGCCTTCCTGCCCATGACCGTGGCGTTCGCCGCCGGTGTGCCGGCGCAGCAAACCGCGCTCCTGGCGGTGCTCTGGATCCTCAAGCTGACGCGCTATTCGCCCGGCCTCGCGATCCTGGGGCGCGTCGTGCGGCTCGAGCGCGAGCCGCTCGCCGGCGTGTTTCTCGCCTTCGCGATCGCGCTGTTCTTCGCGGCGACCCTCGCCCATGTTCTCGAACGCGACGCCCAGCCCGACGGGTTCGGCACGCTGCCGAAAGCCCTATGGTGGGCGATCACGACCTTGACGACGACAGGTTACGGCGACGCCGTGCCCCTGACGCCGGCCGGGCGTCTGCTCGGCGGCACGGTGATGATGTGCGGCATTCTGGTGTTCGCGTTGTGGGCCGGCATTCTCGCCACCGGTTTCTCCGAGGAGGTGCGACGTCGCGGCTTCCTGCGCACCTACGACCTGGTGCAAAAGGTGCCGTTCTTCCGCGACCTCGGTGCCTCGCTGCTCGCCGAGCTGGCGCGCCTGTTGAAGCCCCGCGAGTTCCCCGCGGGCTCGACCGTGGTGCGGCGTGGTCAGGCCGGAGACTGCATGTACTTCATCGTGTCGGGCGATATCGAGGTGCGCACCGAGCCGAAGCCGCTGTACCTCCACGCCGGCAGCTTCTTCGGCGAGATCGCCCTGATCACCGGCGGGCCGCGTATCGCCACCGCGGTGGCGACCAAGCACACCACGCTGCTCGTGCTCGACATCGCCGATTTCCGCGAGCTCGCGGCAAAGCGCCCGGAGCTCGCCAAGGCGATCCACGACGAGGCCGATCGACGCCAGAAGCGCGCGCCGCCCGCCGATGCTGCCGAGTAGCGGCGCTGCCGGGGCCCGGCTGGCTTCCCGGGCAATAGGCCTTATATTATATTAACCTTGTTATGCTTGTATCAGCCGTTGGGGCTGCCATGTCGCTACGGCCGCAGCGCGGCGGGCGGGACGGCGGCCAGGATCGAGGTACTTCACCATGAGCGATGATGACCGCAATCGCCGGCAGCACGATCGTCATGACGTCGCCGCCGACATTGAGATCTTCCACAAGGGCTACGCCATCGAGTTCCCGACCAAGGACATCTCGCTGTCCGGCATGGGCGTGGTGTCGCTCGGGGTCGATCACCTCAAGATCGGCGACAAGGTGTTGGTCGTGCTGGCGCAGGACACCGAGGTGGTGGCCGAGGTCGTCGCCATCCGCAAGGAGACCTTGCATCTCAGATTCACGCCGGAAAGCATGGACGACGTGAAGTACTATCTCGAAGTGAAGGTCGCCGACGAAGGCGTCAAGACGCCGTAACGATCACCTTCATGGCGGCCAGGTCGCGCAGCAATGTCGCGACCACCTCGGGGCCGGCGTCCGGAAAGGCCGCGCCCAGCTCATCGTCGGAAAACTCGGCACGCGCGACGATCCACGCCACCAGCCGCTCGCGCCCGACCGGGATCGGCACCGCGCCGCGCGCGGCGCGCAGCTGCCAGCCCTCCGGCGTCTCGACGACCTCGAGGCGCGACGCATTGCGCCGGTAGCGCGCGTGGGCACTCGGCCCGCCCGCGGGCAGCGTGTAGTCGGTGAGGTCGCGCTGGAAACCGCGCTCGAGCTGAAGCGTCGCGGCGATGCCGCGCGGCCCCGCGGCGAGCGCGGCAAAGCGGCTGCCGAATTCGGCCAGGTAGGCGTCGCGGTCGGCCTCGGCGCGCGGCAGGCCGGCGCGGAAGAACGGCTCGTCAAGCGCAAGCTCGGTGAGCGCGTGCAACAGCTCGAGGCCGCCGGGACGCGCGATCGTGAAGACGACGAACGCGGTGTCGGCATCCGCGCCGACCAGCGTGTGGATCACGCCGCGCGGCACGTAGAGGCGTTCGCCCGCGGCCAACCGGGCGGTCAGGATCGGTGCGCCGACCGGCGTGGCGCTGTCCGGGCCGGCGAACTTAGGATGCGGAACCGGATGCTCGATCGCGCCGGCGCGCACCTCGATCTCAGCGGCGCCGGAGAGCACCAGCACGAGCAGGTCGCTGGTCGCGACCGCGGCGGTCGGCGGCGGCTTGGCGGTGCGGTGGAGATGGAGATCGCCGGTGACGTGGGCGCCGAACCCGGTCTCGAGATCGGCGGCGATGCGCTTGAGCGCCGGCGCCAAGGTCTCGACCTGACGCGCCACGACCACCGCTCCCGCCGCTTGCAGCGCGAGCACGCGCTCGGCGATCGGCCGCTGGGTCGGTTGCAGGTCGCGGTCGGTCGCCGGCTCGCAATAACGCGCCGCCGCCACCGTCTCGCCCTGGTGCAGCACGATCAAGGTGTCGGCGCTCCACACCGCCGACATGTTGAGGAGCTCGGCAAGCTCGGGCCAGCCGGGCAGGGCGCGCCGCGCCGGCACCCCAGTGAGATGCGCCGGGCGGCGTCCGGCATAGTCGGCAAAGAACGCGTCGGCGCCGAGCGGCGCCAGGATGTCCTCCAAGCGATGCCCCATCAGCACGGGATCAGCGGCTCGCCGAAGCCGCGGCGGATCCTATCCGGTGTCGCGCGGGCTTGCCAGGGAGCCCGCGTCAGGCGGGCTTGCTCAGGTACTGCTCGATGTTGACGTCGTCGATCTGCTCGGGCAGCAGGAAACGCTCGGCGTATTTCTTGTAGACGCCCGAGCGCAGGAACAGGTCGAACAGGTCGGGATCGATGTGCTTGTCTTTCTTCATGAAGCTCATGATCTTGATCGATTCCGACACCGTCTTGGGCTTTTTGTACGGCCGGTCGGCGGCGGTCAGCGCCTCGTAGATGTCGGCGATGCCCATCATGCGCGCCGGCATCGACATCTGGTCGCGGTTGAGGCCCTTGGGATAGCCGGTGCCGTCCATCTTCTCGTGGTGGCCGCCGGCGATCTCGGGCACGCGCCGGAGCTGCTTCGGGAACGGCAGCGACTCGAGCATCTGGATGGTCAGCACGATGTGGTCGTTGATGATCTTGCGGTCGCTATCGTTGAGCGTGCCGCGCCGGATCGACAGGTTCATGACCTCGTCTTCGCTGAGCAGCGGCTGCACCTTGCCGTCGAGCTCGATCGGCTGCTTGGCGATGTCCTTGAGCCGGGCGATCTTCTCGTCGGCCATGAACTCGCCGCCGACATTGCATTCGGCGATGAAGGCGTAGTCCTCGGCGATCTTCTTGATGCGGGCGCCGCACTCCGCCTCGATCTCGGCCTTGTCGACGCCGTTCGCGGCGGCCTGCTTCAAGTACTGGATCTCGACGTCGCGCTTGAGCAGCTCGAAACGCACCTTCACTTCGTCGATGCGATCGGTGATCTTCTCGAGCTTGGTCGCCTTGTCCATGATGTGGACCGGCGTCGTCACCTTGCCGACGTCGTGCAGGCCGCCGGCGATCTGCAGCTCGTACCACTCTTCCTCGGTCAGCTTGAACTCGGCGAACGGCCCCTCGGCCTCGTTGCACGCCGCCTCGGCGAGCATCTCGGTCAGCACGGGCACGCGCTGGCAGTGGCCGCCGGTGTAGGCCGACTTGGCGTCGACCGCGGCCGCCATCATGGTCATGAACGAGTCGAACAGGTTCTTCTGCGCGGCGATCAGCTGCTGGTTGTCGAGCGCGACCGCGGCCTGGCTGGCCAGCGACTCGATCAGCGGCACGACCTCGACGTCGAACGGGATGACGTCCGGGGTATTGCGCACCCGCGCGTTGATCAGCTGGATGACGCCGATCACGTCGCCCTTGTGGTTCTTGAGCGGCGCGGTCAGGAACGACTTCGAGCGGTAGCCGGTCTTCTGGTCGAACGCCTTGGTGCCCGAGAAATCGAAGTTTGCGGTGTCGTAGGCGTCGGCAATGTTGATGACCGAGCCGGTCAGCGCGACGTAGGTCGAGACGTTGGAGTGGTTGGGCTGGCTGTCCTCTTCGCGGTACATGCGCAGCGCCGGAAACGGGATCGTCTTGCCGGTCGTGCCGCCCATGGCGATGCCGAGCGTGTCGTTGCGGATGATCGCGAACGACAGCCGATCTTCTTCGGTGCGCAGATAGATGGTGCCGCCGTCGGCGTTGGTGATGTCCTTGGCGCCGAGCAGGATGCTCTCGAGCAGGCGCTCGTGGTTGCGCTCCGCCGAAAGCGCGATGCCGAGATCGATGATCTGCTTGAAGGCAGCCGGGTCGACCGCGCGTGGCGTGGAGGGCGAAACGTCGAGCACGGACATGTTGATCTGGCGGACCCGCGAAAAGCGCAACAGTGAGGCAAATATAGTTTATAGCGCGTAAAGGAGGAGTTCTAGCGAAACGATGCCGCGCAACCCGCAGTAGAGCAATGCGGCAACAAAAATCGGCGATTTGGGCGATCCTGCCCGGACCTTCGAGGCGCTGAGGCGGGGCTGGTCGACCACAGCACGAGACCTCGGCGAGGGGCCGAACGGGAGCCGATCGGTGGCCGAAAAGCGGCGCTAAAACAACTCATTAGGGTAGGTGCGCGGCACTTCGACGGGCGCTCGCGGCGGGATTTGCCGGCGCGCACTGTGCGATTGACAGGGGCCGTGCGGGCGGCTCACTTAGCCCGCGCCGAACCCGCACGACGGTGGCCGGGCGCCGTGAACTCTCTCGACGATCCACATGCGGTCTCCAGCGCCCGGGTATCCAGGGCGGGTTGGCTCGTGGCGCTGCTGCTCTGTTGCCTGCCCGCCGCGCTCGCAGCCCAGGACCGCGTGCTCAACGTCTACAACTGGTCGGACTACATCGCCGAGGACACGGTGAAGCGATTCACCGCCGAGACCGGCATCCGGGTGAACTACGACGTCTACGACTCGAACGAGGTGCTGGAGACCAAGCTGACCGCCGGCCGCTCGGGCTACGACATCGTCGTGCCGACGGCCTCGCCCTTCATGGCGCGCCAGATCCAGGCCGGGCTGCTGCGCAAGCTCGACCGCGCCAAGCTCGCGAACTGGGGCAACCTCGATCCCGAGATCCTGGCGCGGCTCGCCCCGTACGATCCAGGCAACGCCTATGCGGTGCCGTGGATGTGGGGCACGGTCGGCATCGGCTACAACGTCGAGCGGGTCAAGCGCATCATGGCCGATGCGCCGGTCGACAGCCTGAAGATCTTGTTCGATCCCGCAACCGTCGAGCGCTTCAAGGCGTGCGGCGTCGAGCTGCTCGATTCACCGACCGACGTGCTGCCCGCGGCGCTGGCGTATCTCGGGCGCGCGCCCGAGAGCCAGTCCAAGGAGGACCTCGACACGGCGGTCGCGCTGCTCCTGAAGGTGCGGCCGACGGTGCGCAAGTTCCATTCGTCGGAGTACATCAACGATCTGGCCAACGGCAACGCCTGCCTGGTGCTCGGCTACTCGGGCGACGTCTTCCAGGCCGCCGCGCGCGCCCGCGAGGCCGGGCGCGGCGTCACCGTGGCCTACGCGATCCCGCGCGAGGGCGCGCTGCTCTGGCTCGACGGCATGGTGCTGCCCAAGGACGCCCGCAACCTCGACGCGGCGCACCGTTTCCTCGATTTCCTGATGCGGCCCGAAATCGTCGTCGAGACCACCAACCGGCTCGGCTACGCCAACGGCAACCGGGCGTCGGCGGCGCTGGTCGACGACGCGATCAAGCGCGACCCGACGGTCTATCCGCCGCCCGCGGTGCGCGCCACGCTCTACACCGCCGTCGTGCCGTCGCGCGACTACGACCGCCTGCGCACGCGCGCCTGGACGCGCATCAAGACCGGGCGCTGACGGCGATGCCGAGCGACGTCGCCGCGCGAGCTGCGATCCCGAGGGATGCCGATACGCCAGTGATCGAGATCGACGGCGTCGCCAAGAGCTTCGACGGCGTACCTGCGGTCGATGATGTCAGCCTGGTGATCCGGCGCGGCGAGCTGTTCTCGCTGCTCGGCGGCTCGGGCTGTGGCAAAACCACCCTGCTGCGCCTGATCGGCGGCTTCGAGCGCCCCGACACCGGCCGCATCCTGATCGACGGCACCGATATGGCGGACGTGCCGCCCTACGCCCGGCCGGTCAATATGATGTTCCAGTCCTACGCGCTGTTCCCGCACATGACGGTGGCGCAGAATGTCGGCTTCGGGCTGCGCCAGGACGGCGTGTCGGCGTCCGAGCGCCGGCGCCGCGTCGCCGAGGCGCTCGAGCTCGTCCAGCTGGTCGGGCTCGACGCCCGCAAGCCGCACCAGCTGTCGGGTGGCCAACGCCAACGCGTCGCGCTGGCGCGCAGCCTGGTCAAGCAACCCAAGCTGCTGCTGCTCGACGAGCCGTTGGCCGCGCTCGACCGCAAGCTGCGCGAGCAGACCCAGCTCGAGCTGGTGCGTATCCAGAGCCAGGTCGGCATCACCTTCGTGATGGTCACCCACGACCAGGAGGAGGCGATGACGATGTCGACCCGCATCGGCGTGATGCAGGCCGGGCGCATCGTCCAGATCGGCGCGCCGGGCGAGATCTACGAGTCGCCGGTGTCGCGCTTCGTCGCCGATTTCATCGGCGCGATCAATTTGTTCGAGGCGCGCTTCGTGCGCAATGACGCCGGTCGCGCGGTGCTGGTGTGCGCCGCGGCCGGCGCCGAGCTCATGGTCGGGCAGCCGATCGCCGCCGCGGCGGGCGACGTCGTCTGCATCGGCGTCCGGCCCGAGAAGCTGCGCCTGTCGCGCGATGCCGTCGGGCTGGGGGCCAACCGCGTCGCCGGCATCATCCAGGACGTCGCCTATCTCGGCGGTCAATCGGTCTACCACGTCCGGCTCGACCGCGGCCTGGTGGTGCGCGCTGCCGCGCCGAACCTCGACCGCCGCGGCGGCGCCGGGCTCGCGGTCGGCGAGCGCGTCGAGGTCAGCTGGAGCCCTGACGCTGCCGTGGCGCTGAGCGAATGAGGCCGCGTGCGCTGACCCCGGGGCAGGGCGCGGTGGTCGCGCTGCCTTACCTATGGCTGGCGCTGTTGTTCCTGGTGCCGTTCCTGATCGTGCTCAAGATCAGCGTGGCGACCGGCGTGGTCGCCAACCCGCCTTATACGCCGTTGCTCGAGGACGGCCGGCTGCAGGCCCATCTCGGCAACTACGCCATGCTGATCGGCGACGACCTCTACGCCGTGGCGCTGCTCAACTCGCTGCAGACGGCGGCAGTCTCCTGCGCGTGCTGCCTCTTGATCGGCTATCCGCTCGCCTATGGCATCGCGCGCGCCAAGCCGGCGCGACGCGGCGCCCTGCTGATGCTCGTGATCCTGCCGTTCTGGACCTCGTTCCTGATTCGCGTCTATGCCTGGATCACGCTGCTGCAGGCCAACGGCCCGGTGAACGGCGCGCTGCTCGTGCTCGGGCTGATCGACGAGCCGCTGGTCCTGCTCAACACGCCGTTCGCGGTCTATGTCGGCATCGTCTACACCTACCTGCCCTTCATGGTGCTGCCGCTTTACGCGGTCCTGGAGAAGCTCGATCCGGCGCTGCTCGAGGCGGCGGCCGATCTCGGCAGCCGGCCGTTCCGCAGCTTCTTGACCGTGACCTTGCCGCTGTCGGTGCCCGGCGTGGTCGCGGGCGCGCTGCTCGTCTTCATCCCGGCGGTCGGCGAGTTCGTCATCCCGGAGTTGCTCGGCGGCTCGGAGACCCTGATGATCGGCACCGTGCTGTGGAACGAATTCTTCAACAACCGCGACTGGCCGCTCGCCGCGGCGCTCGCGGTCGCCCTGCTGGTGCTGCTGGTCGGGCCGATCATGGCGTTCCAGCACTACCGCGCGGATGCCGCGCCGCCGAGCGTGCATTGATGCGACGAGCCCCAAATGGGGCTCTGCGCTTCATGACAAAACGCCTCATTCGGCGTGGACGTCATGGGTTTTCTAGCGTTATCGTTGGTGGGAGAGGTGACCCGTCATGGACTCCCGCGAGATTGTCGACGCGTTCCGAAAGCTGCCGAGCGACGAACGCACCCGACTCGTCGGGGAGCTCTGGGATGAGGTCGAGCATGACCTTCAGGGCCAACCGTTGAGCGAAGCCCATCGTGGTTTGCTCGACGAGCGGCTCCGTCAGCACCGGGAGAACCCGACTGACGTCGAGTCGTGGGACAAGGTGCGAGACGATCTTCTCCGTGATCTGTGATCTACCGGCTGGTCGTCAGGCGACAAGCACAGGAAGATATCAGGACGGCGGCGCATTGGTACGCTGGGCAGCGCGTCGGCCTCGGGCGTGCGTTCGTGCAACAGATCGACCGCGTTCTTGACCGCATCCTTGTCAATCCCGAGCACTATCCGGTCGTTCACCAAGAGATACGGCGAGCCATCGCCCGGAGATTTCCCTACGGCGTATTCTATCGTATCGATGGATCAGACATCCTGGTGTTCGCCGTCCTCGACCTGCGTCGTGATCCAGCCGCCTGGCGGGATCGGGCGCCCTAAGCCGGGCCCTGCTGTTCGATGATCGGCCGCCGCCCCTATCTGCTCTACGGCGCCATGGCGGCGGGCTACGCCTTCCTCTATCTGCCGATCGCCGCCCTCATCGTCTACTCGTTCAACGCCTCGCGGCTGGTTACGGTGTGGGCCGGGTTCTCGACCCGCTGGTATGTCGAGCTGGCCGAGAACACCCGCATGCTCGAGGCGGCGGGGCTGTCGCTGCGCATTGCCGCGTTCAGTGCCAGCCTGGCCTTGGTGCTCGGCACGCTCGCCGGTTTCATCCTGGCGCGGTTCGGTCGCTTCCCGGGGCGGCTCTTGTTCACCGGCATGGTCTCGGCGCCGCTGGTGATCCCCGAGGTGATCAGCGGTCTGGCGCTGCTGCTGCTGTTCGTCGGGCTCGAGCAGTTGGTCGGCTGGCCGGCCGAGCGCGGCATGACGACGATCGTGCTGTCGCACACGACCTTCTGCCTCGCCTTCGTCGCCGTGATCGTGCAGTCGCGCCTGACCGGCATGGACCGCGCCTGCGAGGAGGCCGCGCTCGATCTCGGCGCGCGGCCGGCCAAGGTGTTCTGCGTCATCACCCTGCCGATAATCGCGCCGGCGCTGCTCGCGGCCTGGCTGCTCGCCTTCACCTTGTCGCTCGACGACCTCGTGATCTCGAGCTTCGTGTCCGGCCCCGGCGCCAGCACTTTGCCGATGCTGGTGTTCTCCTCGGTGCGCCTCGGCGTCAGCCCGCAGATCAACGCGCTCGCGACCATCATCATCGCGATCGTCGCGCTCGGCATCGTGCTCGCCTATGCGCTGACGCAGCGCCAGGCGCGCGCGCGCCGGCGCGCCATCGCCGCGGCGGCGCCGGCATGACGGGGGCGTTCCGTACGCCGGCGGCGGCCGGCTACACCATGCCGGCGGAATGGGCGCCGCATACGCGCTGCTGGATGGCCTGGCCGTGCCGCGCCGAGCTGTGGCGCGGCCGGATCACCGCGGCGCGCGCCGCCTATGCCGAGGTCGCCAAGGCGATCGCGCGCTTCGAGCCGGTCACCATGGTGGTGCGCCTGGGCGACGCCGCCGGCGCGCGCGATGCGCTCGGCAGCCGCATCCCGCTGCTCGAGCTGCCGCTCAGCGACAGCTGGATGCGCGACACTGGGCCGACTTTCCTGATCAACAAGCAGGGCGCGCTCGCCGGCGCCGCCTGGCAGTTCAACGGCTGGGGCGGCAAGTACCGCGACTACGGCGATGACGCCCGCCTGGCGACGCGCCTGCTCGTGCATCTCGGCCTGCCGTGCTTCCCGGCGCCGTTCGTGCTCGAGGGCGGCGCCATCCATGTCGACGGCGAGGGCACCGCGCTGGTCACCGAGCAGTGCCTCATGAATCCCAACCGCAACCCGGCGCTGAAGCGCGCCGACGTCGAGGCGCACCTGCAGGACTGGCTCGGGGTCAAGACCGTGATCTGGCTCGGCCAGGGCCTGATCGACGACGAGACCGACGGCCACGTCGACAACCTGGCGTGCTTCGCGCGCCCCGGCGTCGTGCTGGCGTTGAGCGAGGACGACTACCTCGAGCCCAACTTCCCGGCGCTGTCCGACAATCTCGAGCGCCTGCGCAAGGCCAAGGACGCCCAGGGCCGCGACCTCACCGTCATCGCGATCCCTCAGCCGGCGGCGCGCGAGGCCGACGGCAAGCGAATGGCGCTCAGCTATATCAACTTCTATCGCGCCAACGGCGGCCTGGTCGTGCCGCGCTTCGAGGACTCGCGCGACGCCGTCGCGCAGGCGGCCTTCGCCCAGGTGTTTCCCGAGCTCAAGATCGCGTCGGTGGCGGCGCTCGACATCGTGCGCGGCGGCGGCGGCATCCACTGCATCACCCAGCAGCAGCCGCGCGGGGCGTGAGCCATGACCGCGGCTGCCGACACCCAAGAGACGGTCGATCCGCGCGACATCACCCTCACGGTGCTGTTCCTCGGCTTCCTGCAGGTCGCCTTGTCCGGCTTCGGCGGCGTGCTCGCCTTCGCCCGCCGCATGATCGTCGAGGAGCGGCGCTGGCTGAGCGAGCGCGACTTCACCAGCGTGCTCGGCCTGTGCCAGTTCCTGCCCGGGCCGAACATCGTCAATGTCTCGATCTATGTCGACGGCGCCGCTGCGCGCGCAGCCGATCGCGCTCGGCTTCGGCGCCGCCGCGTTCGCCGCGGTCGGCGTGCTGCGCTGGCCGATGATCGAGGTGCTGCTGGTGCTGGCGCCGGCCAGCGTCTTGGTCGCCTGGATGCGTCGGCCGTGAAACCCGGCGACGTGCTCCTGCAGCTGGCGCTGCAGTTCGCGCTGCTGTCGTTGATCGCGGTCGGCGGCGCCACCGTGGTGGTGCCGGAGATGCACCGTTTCATGGTCGAGAGCCGCGGCTGGCTCACCAGCGCCGAGTTCGCCGATCTGTTCGCGATCGCCCAGGCGACGCCGGGACCCAACGTCGTGGTCGTCACCCTGCTGGGCTGGCAGGTCGCGGGGTTGGCCGGTGCACTGGTCGCGACCCTGGCGATCTGCGCGCCGTCGGGCCTGCTGGCCTACGGCGCCGCCAAGGTCTGGCATCGCTTCCGCGACGCGCCGTGGCGCGCGGCGGTCCAGACCGGCCTGGCGCCGCTGACCGTCGGCTTGATCCTGGCGACCGGCTATATCCTGGCGCGCGCCGCCGACCAGAATTGGGCCGGCGTTGCCGTCACGGCGGTGACCGTCGCGGTGGTGCTGCGCAGCAAGCTGAACCCTCTGTGGCTGATCGGCGCCGCCGGCGCCGTCG
>JACQAI010000025.1 GCA_016195115.1 Pseudomonadota bacterium | reverse complement strand
GCGCGTCGTGGCGGCCGGCGTGCTCGCCGGCGGCGCCGCGCCCAACGCGACGCCGCCGGCGCTCGAGGCCTATCGCGACGCCCTGCTCGGCACCAAGGTGTGCGCCTATGCCCAGGGCTTCGCGGTGCTGGCGGCGGCGCGCGACCATTACGGTTGGGCGCTCGACCTCGCGACCGCGGCGCGGGTGTGGCAGGGCGGCTGCATCATCCGCGCCAAGCTCCTGGGCGACATCGAGCGTGCGGTCGCCGCGGCTGACGCGCCGCCCAACCTGCTGCGCGTGCCGGCGCTCGCCGCGCGCGTCGGCGCGGCGCTGCCGGGATGGCGTGGCGTGGTCGCGGATGCGATCACGGCCGGGCTGCCAATCCCGGCGCTCGGCTCGGCGCTGGCGTATGTCGATGCCTATCGCACCGGCCGGCTATGGGCCGACGTCATCCAGGCGCAACGCGATTTCTTCGGTGCGCATGGCTTTCAGCGCGTCGACAAGCCCGGCAGCTTCCATGAGGACTGGGAAGCTCCCCAATCATGATCGTGCTGCTGATGGGCGTCAGCGGCGCCGGCAAGACGACGATCGGCGCGCGCCTGGCCGCCGCGCTAGCGGCGACATTCCACGAGGGCGATCAACTCCATCCACCGGAGAACGTCGCCAAGATGGCGCGCGGCGAGCCGCTGAGCGACGACGATCGCGGGCCGTGGCTGCGCGCGATCGCCGCGGCAATCGGTTGCGCCGATGCCGCCGGCGAGAATGCCGTGTTCGCCTGCTCGGCGCTCAAGCACAACTATCGCGACATCCTGCGCGCCGCCTGCCCGGCGCTCAAAGTCGTGCATCTCGCCGGCAGCGAGGCCCTCATCCGCGGCCGGCTCGAGGCGCGGCGCGACCACTTCATGCCGCCGACCTTGCTGCCCAGCCAGTTCCGCGCGCTCGAGCCGCCGGACCCGGCCGAGCACCCGATCGTGATCGACATCGCCGCCGCGCCCGACGTCATCGTCGCCGCGATCTGCGCCGCGCTGGCGCGCGCATCTGCTTCCGCCGCGGACTCTGTGCAGCCTCCGTGCCCTCCGCGCTAAGCCCTTCCTGCGGCATTTGACAGCGGCGTGCGCGTCTTGTCCGATGCTCGCACGGGCGCACCAGCACAGGCGGGATGACAGATGGCCGAGACCGAGTTCCTCAATCTCCACGAGATCATCAAGAAGGCGCGCCAGAATCTCGACCAGAACGTCTGGGACTACATCGTCGGCGCCGCCGAGACCGAGACGACGATGAAGCGCAACCGCATGGCGCTCGACTCGGTGGCGTTCCGGCCGCGCGTGCTGCGCAACGTCAGCGAGGTCGACACCAGGGTGACGCGGTTCGGAAGGCAGCTCAGATTGCCCGTGGTGCTGGCGCCGGTCGGCTCGCTCGAGTCGTTCGAGCCCGCCGGCGGCGCGACGGTGGTGCGCGCGGCCAACGAGTTCGGCGTCGCCCACATGCTGAGCTCGGTGTGCCAGCCCGGGCTCGAGGCGGTCGCCGACGCCGCGCCCGACGCGCTGCGCATCTTCCAGCTCTACGTGCGCGGCGACGACGCCTTCGTCGAGGATCACGTGCGGCGCGCCATCGACAAGGGCTACACGGCGTTCTGCCTGACGGTCGATACCGCGCACTACAGCCGGCGCGAACGCGACCTCGCCAAGCGCTACATCCCGGCGCGCCGGCGCGGCGCCACCGGCCGCGAGTTCCAGGCCGCGCTCGACTGGCGCACCGTCAAGTGGATCAAGGACAAGTACAGGATTCCGCTGGCGCTCAAGGGCATCGCCACCGCCGAGGACGCCAAGATCGCGCTCGATCACGGCGTCGACTGGATCTACGTGTCGAACCACGGCGGCCGCCAGCTCGACCACGGCCTCGGCTCCTTCGCGGTGCTGCCCGAGATCGTCGAGGCGGTCGCCGGGCGCGCCAAGATCATGGTCGACGGCGGCTTCTATCGCGGCACCGACATCGTCAAGGCGATCGCCGCCGGCGCCGACCTGGTCGGCATGGGGCGCATGCAGTGCTACGGCCTGGGCGCCGCCGGCCAGGCCGGCGTCGTGCGCATGCTCGAGATCCTCGAGGACGAGGTGATCTGTTGCCTCAGCCTGCTCGGCGTCACCACCTTCGGCGAGCTCGACCGCTCCTATCTGCGCGCCGCGCCACCGACCACCGAGCCGCACGTGCTCAGCGCCTTCCCGCTGCTCACGATCGACGCCTACCGGAACTACTGACGGCGGGTTGGTTGCCCCGCCGTCAATTCCACAACGCCTGCGGCGCGGCGAGCTGCTCGGGGGTGAGCACGATGCAGTGGACGTCGAGGCGGCGCAGCTTGAGGCAGGTCGCGATCGCCTTGGTCTCGTCGAAGCCGACGACCAGCGCGCGATAGGGCGGCAGGGCGCCGACCAGGCGGTGCACGACCAGCGGTCGGCCGCCGCGCAAATCGCCGCCGAGCACGCTGCGCGCAGTGTCGAGCAGCGCGCGGGCGTCGCGCTCCTGGTGGGCGTTGCCGACGGTCAGCGCCCAGCCGTGCAGCGAGCTCGCCGCCGCGGCCGCGGTGGCGCTCGGCGTGGTGCGCGTGGCTTCGGCGTCGCAGCTCGGAAACACCGGCTTGATCCTGACCGCGGCCGCCGCGCCATCGGCGACCGCCCACGCGGTTTGGCCGTTGAGCTTGGCGCCGTCGGGCCTGGCCGGCGCGGCCGCGTATTCCTTGGGGATCTTGCCGGTGAAGCCGGCCTGCAGCAGCCGGGTGACCTCGCCGCGCCGGGCATCGAGGCTGGTCGCGCCGAGCAGCACCGCGATCACGCGGCGTCCCTCGACCTGGGCCGAGGCGACGATGTTGAAGCCGGCGCCGCACGTGAAGCCGGTCTTGAGCCCGTCGGCGCCGGGGAAGTTGGTCAGCAGGCCGTTGAGATTGTGCAGATGCCGGCCCTGCCACGTCATGGTCGGGGTGGCAAAAAGCTCGTAGCGGTCGGCAAAGTCGCGGATCAGCGCGCGCGCCAGCACCGCCATGTCGGCGGCGGTGGTCCACTGCTGGACGTCGGGCAGGCCGCTGGCGTTGCGGAACACGGTCGCCGTCATGCCGAGCCGGCGCGCCCGCTCGGTCATGCGCTCGGCGAACGCCGCCTCGCTCGGCGCCATGCCCTCGGCGAGCGCCACCGCGGCGTCGTTGGCCGAGCGCAGCACGGTCGCGCGGATGGCGTCGAGCACGGTCAGGCTGGCGCCCTTGGCGAGGCCGAGCCGGGTGCCGCCCTGCGCCGCGGCGTGCTCGGAGACCACCAGCTTGTCCTCGGCGGCGATCTCGGCGCGGGTCAGCGCCTCGAACGCGAGGTAGATCGTCATCAGCTTGGCGAGCGACGCCGGGTACCACGGCTGCTCGGCATCCTGTGCCAGCAGCACGCGGTTGGTTTCGTAGTCGATCACCAGCGCCGGGCGCGCCGCGGCGGCGCTCGCGAGCAGTGCCACGGCGATCGCGACCACCAGCGCGCGCATGCCGCTCGCGCCCGCGCCGCGCTAGAGCTGGGTCAGCCGCTCGTTCATCGCGCGCAGCCGCTGGGCGAGCACCCGCATCACCCGGATCGCGAAGAACGGCGTTTGCTGGATCATGAACAGGAAGCGACGCTGGTCGATCGCCACCACCTCGCAGGGCGAGATCGCCTTGACCGAGGCGCTGCGCGGCAAGGCGTCGACCAGGGCCATCTCGCCGACGATGCCGCCGGCGCGCACGGTCTCGTAGATGACGTTGCCGTCGCCGATCTGCAGCTCGCCCGACTTGACCACGTACATGGCGTTCGCGGCGTCGCCCTTCTGGAACAGGAACTGGCCCGCCACCAGCGCCGTCACCGCGGTTTCGTGACGCACCAGCGCCAGGAAATCCAGCTCATCGTTCATCCGCTCGGTCCCCCGCGTCCCGCCCGTCCTAACGCATATTGCCGGTATGCCCAAGCGAATAGCGGCCGGGTTGGGGCCACAGCGCCAGCCCGTGGGGCTCCTTGCCGACCGGAATCTTGGTGACCGCGCCGCTCGTCGTGTCGATCACGTAGACGACGTCGTCGAAGCGCCCGGACAGCCAGAGCTGGCGGCCGTCGACCGAGACGTTGCCCATGTCGGGGCTGCCGCCGCCCGGGATCGGCCAGGTGGTCTCGAGCTGGCGCGTCGCGAAGTCGATCACCGCGACCGAGCCCTTGCCCTTGGGCTTGCCGCGAATCGCGTGGCTGCCGCGATTGGCGACGTAGAGCTTGGTGCCGTCGCGGCTGGGGTAGAGGCCGTGCGCCGCCACGCCGGTGGCGATGAAGCCGATCTCCTTGAAGCTGGCGCCGTCGACCACGAAGACGCCGTCGGCATGCATGTCGGCGACGTAGAACAGCGCGCCGTCGGGCGACACGCGGATGTCCTGGGGCATGCCGCCCTTCGACAAGGTCAGATAGCCGAGCACCGTGCGCTCGACCAGGTCGACCTTGACCAGGCCTTTCTGGAATTCGCAGGTGAAGATCGCGAAGCGGCCGTCGATCGCGAAGTCGGCGTGATTGATGCCGGCGCATTGCGGCGTCGCGATCGAGCCCTGCAGCGCCATGGTCTCGGGATCGCGCAGGTCGAGGCGCTTGAGCGCCTCGGCGACCACGATCGCCGAGCGGCCGTCGGGCTGCCGTCGGTGCGGCCCTCGGCGTTGTTGGTCACCCACAGGGTCTTGAGATCCCACGACGGCACGACGTGCTGCGGATTGATCCCGACCTTGAACTTGTCGACCACCTTGAGGGTGGTGCTGTCGATGACGTAGACGTCGTTGGATTGCCGATTCGGCACGTAGACGCGCGGCAGCGCGTCGGCGACCGCGGCGGCGAGCTTGCCCGCGCTGGTCTCGCTGTAGAGGTTGGCGGGATTGGGCACCGGCGGCATGCCGGGCACGGTATCGATCGTCTGCGCGCCGGCGCGCGCGCCGGCGAGCGCGAGCAGGCACCCGAGCCCGGCCGAAAGCAGACGACGATGATGGCGGTGCGGCACGGGCGTCCTCCGGAGCTGGGCGCCGAGCCTAAAGGATCGCGCGCGCTTGAGCCAAGCGGGCGCGTGCACTAGTCAGAAGGGCAGTGGCCAGAAGCCAGACGCCAGAACGGGCTCGCGTCTGGCTTCTGGCTTTCTGATTTCTGCCTAGGTGATCGCGACCGCGAAGCGCGGCGGTGCCAGCGGCCGATCGAAGCTCGGCGGCGACAACGGCCGCTCGGGCAGCGCGGTCGACAGGTCGGGTTCGGTCACCGCCATGTTGTGGTGGCGGCGGGTGTCGAGCATGTGGGTCTGGGTGATCTTGTTCTGCACCCCTTCGCCCAGGGTGCGGACCCACGCCTCGGCGGTCCGGCGCTCGAGAAACACGCCCGTGCGCTTGCCGCCTTTGCCGCCTTCGACCTCGACCAGGTAGATGATCATGTCG
>JACQAI010000024.1 GCA_016195115.1 Pseudomonadota bacterium | reverse complement strand
GCCGATGCCGCACTTGGCGCGCTTGTGCGGCGGCAGGCCGGTGATGTCCTGGCCCTGGAAACGGATGCGCCCCGAGCGCACCGCCAGCAGCCCCAGGATGCTCTCGATGATGGTGGTGCGGCCGGTGCCGTTGCGCCCGAGCAGCGACACGACCTCGTTGTCGCCGACGTTCAAGGACACGCCGTGCAGGATGTGCGCCGGACCGCGGAAGGTGTTGATGTTCTCGACCTCGAGAATCACGACGCGCCCCTTCCCCCTCAGTCCGACAGCGGCGCGCCGAGCAGGATGTTGGCGACATCCTTGTTGGCGCGGATCTCGTCGGGCGTGCCGTCGGCCAGCATGGCGCCCTCGTGCATCATCACGATGCGGTCGGAATAGCGGAACACCACGTCCATGTCGTGCTCGATGACCACCGCCGTGACCTTGCCGGCGCGCACCACGGCCGACACCGTGTCCATGATCTGCGCCTTGTCGCGCGTGCTGACGCCGCTGGTCGGCTCATCGAGGAACAGCAGCTTGGGGCGCAGCGCATAGGCGACCGCGACGTCGAGCAGCTTGCGCTCGCCCTGCGCCAGCCCGGCCGCCATGGTATCGCGCTTGTCGGCGAGGCCGAACTGCTCGAGCACCTCGAGGGCCTCGCCGGCCACCGCGTCGTCGCGCTCGGCGAGCGCCGCCATGCGCGTGGCCTTGCCGTCGCGCGAGAACACCGACAGGGCGACGTTGTCGAACACCGACAGGCCGTCGAACAGATTGACGATCTGGAAGCTGCGCGCAATGCCGGCCTTGATGCGCTCGGTCACCGACGCCCGGGTGATGTCGCGGCCTTCGAACAGGATCTGGCCGGAATCGGGCTGCAGGTGGGCGCTGATCAGGTTGACGAGCGTGGTCTTGCCGGCGCCGTTGGAACCGACCAGCGACAGGAACTCGCCCTGGTTGACGACGAAGTTGACGTCGTCGCAGGCGCGCGTGTTGCCGAACTGCTTTTGGAGATGCTCGGTGCGCAGCAGCGCCACGTCAGGCCTCCCGCTTGCGTCTAAGCTTGGCGGCGAGCGTCGAGACCGCGCCGACGATGCCGCTCGGCAAGGTCATGACCATGACGACCAGCACGACGCCGAGCAGCAGCTGCCAGTACTCGGTGGACGCCACGGCGTAGGTCTTGATGTAGTTGAACGCGATGCCGCCGACCAGCGGCCCCGCAAAGGTGCGGAAGCCGCCCAGGATGGTGGCGAACACGATCTCGCCGGAGAACGGCCAGTAGAGCACCTCGGGCGTCGTCAGGCCGTTGAGCGGCACCCACAGGATGCCGGCGAGCGCCGTGACGGTGCCCGAGATCAGGAAGGCGATCCAGCGGAAGCGGCGCACCCGGAGGCCGAGGAAGCGCGCGCGGGTCTCGTTGTCGCGGATCGCCTGCAGCGCCTTGCCGAACGGCGAGTGCACGATCACCCACATGACGATCACGCAGATCACGAACACGGCCAGGCAGTAGTAGTAGTAGCTGTTGATGAAGCGCGGGTAGCCGCCCGAGCCCGCGAAGTTGAGCGTGCCGGCGAGCAAGGTCGGGCGCGGCACGCGCAAGCCGTCGGTGCCGCCGGTCACCCAGAACAGCTTGAGGGCGAGGCTCCACAGCACCTGCGACAGCGCCAAGGTCAGGATGCCGAAGAAGATGCGGGTGTGGCGCACGCAGACATAGCCGAGCAGCGCCGACACCAGCGCCGAGACCGGCAGGCCGATCAGGATGTAGAGCTCCATCGAGTGGATGCCGAGATCGCGCGCCAGGAACGCGACCGTGTAGGCGCCGAGCCCGAAATAGGCCGAGTGGCCGAACGACAGCAGACCGGTGTAGCCGAGCAGCAGATTGAAGCCGAGCGCCGCCACCGCCATGACCAGGCCGTAGGCGAGCAGCTGGGTCTGGTAGACGCCGATGACCTGGGGCAGCACGATCAGCAGCGCCAGCACCGGCAGGCCGATCGCCGCCGGCGGCGCCAGCGTGCGCAGCAGCGACGATGGCGCGGCCGCCGTCATGCCGTGCTGCCGAACAGCCCGGTCGGCTTCACGAGCAGCACCACCGCGGCGATCAGATAGAGGACGGCGAGCTCGATCTCGGGGAAGAACTGCACGCCGGCGGTGCGCACGAAGCTGACGATCAGGGCGCCGACCAGCGCGCCCTTGAGGCTGCCGAGGCCGCCGATCACGACCACCACGAAGGCGAGCACCAGGGCGTCGATGCCCATGCCGAGCACCGCGGCCTGGCTCGGCACGATGATGGCGCCGCCGAGGCCGGCCATGAAGCAGCCGATCGCGAAGGCCAGCACGTAGACCCGCCCGACGTCGAGGCCGAGCGCCGACGCCATGCGGCGATCCTGCGAGGTCGCGCGCAGCATGACGCCGAACTTGGTGCGATAGATCACCATCCAGAGCGCCAGCGCGGCGACCACGCCGATGCCGATCACGACCAGATTGTAGCCGGGATAGATCAAGCCGCCGATCGGGATGCTGGGCAACGCGTCCATCAGGGTGTCGGCGGTCAGCGGCAGCCCGCCCCAGATCAGCTTGATGAGGTCCTCGAGGATCAGGACCAGGCCGAAGGTGACGAGCAGCTGGTACTCCTCGGCGCGGCGATAGATCGGACGCAGCAGCAGCGGCTCGATCACGATGCCGATCAGCACGACCGCGGCGGCGCCGACGGGCAGCAGCAGGAACAACCAGGGGGTCGGTACCCCGAGCGCGATCGCGACGCCGATCAGCCAGGCGGTGACGAAGGCGCCGACGCCGTAGAAGTTGCCATGCGCCAGGTTGACGATGCGCATGACGCCGAAGATCAGGCTCAGACCGGCGGCGATCAGGAACAGGACCGAAGCGTAGAACAGCGAGTTCAGCGTTTGAATGATCAGGATCGCCACGAACCCGACCCTCACCCGGCTCGCTGACGCTCGCCACCCTCTCCCGCAATGCGGGAAGGGGCCCACGGCGAAGCCGCGGGAAGGGTGAGGGCCGCGCCCGCTTGCGCGGACGCGGCCCTCATCACTCGTCTCGACCGCAGCGGCTCTAGGCGGTCGCCTTCGGCCACGTGGTCTTGATCCAGTTGGCCGCCGCGGTCGACTCGTCGTGACCCTGGCCGGGCTTCGGCCAGTCGGGCGGCGCCGTGATGTTTCGGATCGGTATCGTGATGATGCGCTCCTGATCGAACACCTGGAACGGATACTCGGCCAGCTTC
>JACQAI010000023.1 GCA_016195115.1 Pseudomonadota bacterium | reverse complement strand
GGTTGGTCTTGTTGATGATGTAGACGCGGCCCTTGCGGCGCACCAGGCGGCAGGCCTTGTGCCGGGTCTTCATCGACTTGAGCGAATTGACGATTTTCATGGCTGACTCGGGGCGGCGGACCGCGCGGAAATTCGAGGCGCGGACCCTATCGAGACGGGCCCGGCCTGTCAACCGGCGGGGGCCGCGGGCCGGCCCGCGCCGGGCCGCGCCCTGCCCGGCTTGATCGGGTGCCGGCGCCAGCGCAGAGTCCGGCGTAAGCCAGTCGAAACGGTCGGGGAGGACACGCGAATGACACGGCAGAGCAACCCGTCGCGCGAGGTATCGCGCCGGTCGGTCCTCAAGGCGGGCGCCGGCTTGGCCGGCCTGAGCGCCTTCGCGGCACCGGGTCTGATGACCCACGCCAAGGCCCAGACCAGCGGCGGCTTCGACTGGAAGAAATACAAGGGCGAGAAGATCGAGGTTTCGCTGGCCAAGGGGCCGCGCGGCGACCTGGTCCAGAAATATCGCAAGGAGTTCGAGGAGCTGACCGGGATCACGGTCGGCGACGAGCAGATCCCCGAGCAGCAGCAGCGCCAGAAGGTGCTGATCGAGTTCACCTCGGGCAAGACCACGTTCGACGTCGTGATGATCTCGCTGCACGTCCAGAAGAAGCTCGCCGCCAAGGGCAACTGGCTCGAGGATCTGCGGCCGTACATCAAGGACGCGGCGCTGACCGCGCCCGAGTTCGACTATCCCGACTTCACCCAATCCGGCATCGACTACGTGACCAACACCGACGGCACGGTCGGCTCGATCCCGTGCAACCTCGACTACTTCGTGCTGTTCTGGAACAAGGAGATCTTCGCCAAGAAGGGCGTCGCCTACCCGAAGACCTACGAGGAGATGGTCGCTGCGGTGAAGAAACTGCACGACCCCGCCGCCGGCGTCTCGGGCTGGCTCGGGCGCGGCCTCAAGAACGCCAACATGACGCCGTGGGCCAACTTCATCCTGAGCTGGGGCAAGGACTACATCGAGAACGGCAAGCTGCAGACCGACAGCCCGGACGGCATCGCCTCGGCCGACGCCTACGCCAAACTGGTGCGCGAGTTCGGTCCGCCCGGCTCGGTCGGTTACAACTGGAACGAATGCCAGTCGGTGTTCGCGCAGGGCCGCGGCGCGATGTGGCTCGACGGCATCGGCTTCGCGCTGCCGCTTGAGGATCCGACCAAGTCGCGCATCGTCGGCAAGATCGGCTACGGCATCTATCCGCCCGGACCGAAGGCGCACCGCACATCGCTGTACGGCGACGGCTACGGCATTTCGCGCACGACCAACAAGAAGGGCGCAGCCTGGCTCTACATCCAGTGGGCGACCGGCAAGCTGATGCAGGCGCGCCAGCTGCAAGGCGGCTACGGCTGCCCACCGCGCAAGTCGCCATTCGGCAATGCCGACGTGGTGGCGCAGTTCCGCAGCCAGCGCGAGTTCCTCGACAGCATGCTCGAGTCGGCCAAGATCGCGCGGCCCGGCCTGCCCGAGATCGTCGCGGTCACCGAGTTCCGCGACATCCTCGGCATCGGGCTGACCAACATCATCGGCGGCGCCGACGCCGCGACCGAGCTCAAACGCGCGACCGCGGAGTTCAAGCCGATCCTCGACAAGGAGAGCGCCTGATCTGAATCCCGCCCCCATGCTGCGCGCGGGGGAGGAGCGGCGGTACGGCCGTGGCGCCAGCGCGAGGTCTATGCGCGGCGCTACATGGTGTTCGCGCTGCCGGCGCTGCTCGTAATCGCGGCCGTGATCGTGTTTCCCTGGGTATTCACCATCTACATGAGCCTGCACGACTGGCAGGTCGGCAAGCCGACGACCTTCATCGGGCTCGACAACTACCTGGCCCTGGCGACCGACGCGCGCTTTCTCGGCTCGATCCTGCGCACACTCTATTACACCGTGCTCGCGGTCGGGCTGCCGGTGGTCTTCGGCACGCTCGCGGCGCTGATCTTCCACGAACGCTTTCCGCTGCGCGGCTTTCTGCGCGGCGTCTTCATCATGCCCATGATGGCGACGCCGGTGGCGGTCGCGCTGGTCTGGACCATGATGTACCACCCGCAGCTCGGGGTGCTGAACTACCTGCTGAGCCTAGTCGGCATCCCGCCGCAGAACTGGGTCTACGACCAGGCGACCGTGATCCCGAGCCTGGTCGTGATCGAGGTCTGGCACTGGACGCCGCTCGTCATGCTGATCGTGCTCGGCGGCCTCGCGGCGCTGCCGATCGAGCCGTACGATTCGGCACGCATCGACGGCGCCTCGGCGTGGCAGATGTTCCGCTACATCACCTTCCCGCTGGTCGCGCCGTTCATCGTCGTGGCGATGATCATCCGCACGATCGACGCGCTGAAGGCGTTCGACACCATCTTCGTGATCACCCAAGGCGGGCCCGGCACCTCGTCGGAGACGATCAACATCTTCCTCTATCTACAGGCGTTCGCGTTCTACAAGATCGGCTACGCCTCGGCGACCGTGGTGGTGTTCTTCGTGCTGATCTGCCTGTTGTCGCTGGCGCTCCTGCACGTGCGCCAGAGGGCGAAGTGGACATGAGCCCGGCCGAGCTGTTGCGTGCCCTGGTGCGCAAGGTCGCGTTCGGCTTCGCGGTCGCCGTGATCGTGTCGCCGGCGATCCTGGTGTTCCTCTGGATGCTGTCGCTGTCGCTCAAGCCCGACATCGAGACGCTCGACTATCCGCCGAGCCTGCTGCCCGAGACGCCGACCCTCGACAACTTCGTCGCGGTGTTCCGCGACAGCCCGTTCCTGCGCTACACCATCAACAGCATCATTGTTTCGTTCAGCGCCACCTTCATTGCGCTGGCAATCGGCGTCCCGGCGGGCTACGGCATCGCCAAGGCGGGTGCCGCCAAGCTCTCGGTCCTGATCCTCATCTCGCGCATCACGCCGGGCCTCAGCTACCTGATCCCGCTCTTCATCCTGTTCCAGTTCCTCGGCCTGACCGCGACCCTGTGGCCGATCATCATCACGCACCTGGTCATCACCGTGCCGATCGTGGTCTGGGTGATGATCGGCTTCTTCGAGAGCCTGCCGATGGAGCTCGAGGAGGCGGCGCTGATCGACGGCTGCAATCTCTGGCAAGGCTTCCGCCACATCGCGCTGCCGCTGGCGCGGCCCGGCATCGTGGTCGCCTTCATCCTGTCGTTCATCTTCTCGTGGAACAATTTCATCTTCGGCGTCGTGCTCGCCGGGCGCGAAACCCGCACGTTGCCCGTTGCGGTCTATAACGTCCTGACCTTCGAGCAGATCTCGTGGGGCCCGCTGGCCGCCGCGGCGCTGGTCGTGACCCTGCCGGTCCTGATCCTGACCGTGTTCATCCAGCGCGAGATCGTCGCCGGCCTGACCGCCGGCGGCGTCAAGGGCGGCTGAACGAGGCGGGTGAGGGTTAGACCGGCGAGTCTTTGCTGCCGGGCTTGAGGAACTGGTAGACCGAGGCGCAGTCCTTGCGGCCGAAGCCGTGGGCCGAGGCCATGCGGTAGACCTGCTGCGCCGCCGCCGCGACCGAGGCCGCGACCCGGCCCTCGCGCGCGGCGTTGACCGCCAGCCCGAGGTCCTTGCCCATCAGGTCGGTCGTAAATCCCGGCGCGTAGTCGCGGCTCGCCGCCGCCTTGGGATCGATGCCGGGCACCGGATGGTTTTTCTGCATCGCCCAGGTCGCGCCTGACGACGTCGAGATCACGTCGGTCAGGATCTTGGGGTCGACGCCCCAGGCCTCGCCGATGCGGAACGCCTCGCTGACCGCGACGAACGCGACGCCGGCGATCAGGTTGTTGCACAGCTTGGCGACCGAGCCCGCGCCGACCGCGCCGACATGGACGAGGTTGGCGCCCATCGCGACGAGCGCCGGGCGCGCCGCCTCGACGTCGGACGCCACGCCGCCGATCATGATCGTCAGGCTGCCGGCGGTCGCCCCGGCGACGCCGCCCGACACCGGCGCGTCGATGTAACGTACGCCGCGCTCGGCCAGCCGCGCCGCGACCTGACGCGCGGTGCCGGGATCAATGGTCGACATGTCGATGCATAAGGTGCCCTTGGCCGCCGCCTCGAGGATGCCGGACGGGCCGAGATAGGCGGCCTGGACGTTGGAGGCCGACGGCAGGATCGTGACGATGCCCTCGCTGGCCCGCGCGACGTCCGCGCACGACGCCGCCCGTTTCGCGCCGGCGGCAACCGCGACGTCGAGCGCCGCCGGGTTGGCGTCGTACGCCGTCACGGCGAAGCCCTTGGCGAGCAGGTTGCGCAGCATGGGCAAGCCCATCGCGCCCGTGCCGATGAATCCGAGCTTCATGCGATCCTCCATCGAGTAGCTGACAACAGCGTGGGCCGGCGAAACTGAAGATTTTAGCGCAGAGGACGGGGAGGATGCGCAGAGGGCGCTGAGGAAGGTGATTGCGCGCGAAGCGCGCGCTCAGTTCCTCTGCGTCCTGCGCGAGACCCCCGCGACCTCTGCGCTAAAATCTTCCTTGTCCGGCATCAGACCGTGTCGGGCTCGACCACGAGCTGGACGCGGTCGCCGGCGAACTGCGTGATGCTGTACTGGATCGGCCGGCCTTCCGGATCGACGTTGACCGCTTCGGCCTGGAGCACCGGGCGCGCCGCCGCCTGACCGAGATGACGGGCTTCGACCTCGCTCGGCAGGCGCGCCGACAGGCGCGACACCTTGCGGGTGTAGTCGGGCACGCCGAGCGCCTTGAGCGCCGCCGTCAGCGAGGTGGTCTGCGTATAGAGCTCAGCGAGGCCGCGGAAGCGCTCGGCGGGAAAATAGTGCGTCGCGTGGGTGATCGGCACACCGTCGGCCTCGCCGACATGCTCGATCACGAGCACGCGGGTGCCTGCCTTGAGATGCAGCTCGCGCGCCACCGCGGCGTCGGCGCGCTCGACGCGCGCGCCGAACACGCGGCCGCTCGGCTCGCGGCCCTGGGCCTCGAGGTTGGCGTGGAAGCGCGTGCGCCGGCCGAGCACATAGTCGAGCATGTGCTCGGCGACGAAGGTGCCGCGGCCCTGCTCGACCCTGAGATAGCCCTGGTCGGCGAGCGCCGCGACGGCGCGGCGCACGGTGTGGCGGTTGACCGCGTAGCGGCTGGCGAGGTCGAGCTCGGTCGGCAGCCGGTCGCCCGGCTTGAGCGCACCGGACAGCAGGTCCCGGCTCAGCCGCTCGGCGATCTGACGCCACAGCGTCACGCCCGACCCGCGTTCGACCGCCTGCGTCACCACCGCGCCGCACCCGCCATAAAAACTTCACCGATCGGCACTTTACGGAGCGCCGCCGGAACGGCATAGTGTCGGATCATTGGTGTAAACGTCTAGATGAATTTCATGCCCGACAGCCACCCCGCGCACCCCGACAGCCCCGGCCCAGACCACGCCGGGCGCCGGCGCTGGATGGCCGCGTTGGCGCGCGCCGCCGTCGCCACCCTGGAGGCGGCGTG
>JACQAI010000022.1 GCA_016195115.1 Pseudomonadota bacterium | reverse complement strand
CGAGATAGACGAGGTAGGCTGCACCCAGCCCCTTGAGCGCGGTGAACAGCGTCGCCGAGGTCGCGAGCACGGCGCCGAGGCCGAGCAGCGACAACGTCATGGCGGTGAAGTCGCCGAGCGCGACGCCGACGACGGTCGCCCAGGCGGCGCGCCGGCCGACGCTGAGCGCATAGCTCACCACCAAGGTCACGGTCGGGCCGGGGATCGCGAGCAGCACCGCCGCGGCAGCCACAAATGCGAGCCAGGTCTCAACGCTCATATCCATCTCCTGTCATGGCCCTCACCCTTCCCGCGCTGCGCGCGGGCCCTTTCCCTCTCCCGCGATGCGCGCATTGCGAGAGAGGGTGGCGAGCCTACACGGCAGCTGAAAGCGCGAGCGCTGCAAGGGGGCGAGCCGGGTGAGGGTTCTACGCCAGCGCCGACGGGCGCGGGCTGGTTTCCGAGATCGCGATCATTTCGCGCAGCATGCGGTCCTGAACGGCGAGACGGGCGTCGCGCGCGCCGGGATCGTCCCAGCGGTTGACGATCTCGTGCGGGTCTTCCTGGAGGTCGTAGAACTCGCCCCACGGCACGCCGTCGTAGACGCTGAGGCGGTGGCGCTCGGTGACCAAGGTGCGCATGCGCACCCGCGCGGGGAACCCCATGTAGACGCGCTGGCCCTCCTCCTCGATCACCAGGGCGTCGCGAAAGCGGTCGCCGGCGCTGCCGTCGATCACCCCCGCCAGCGAGGCGCCGTGCATGCCGTTGAACGGCGCCATGCCGGCGCGCGCCAGGATGGTGGCGGCGACGTCGACGGTGCCGGCCATGGCGCGCCGCCGGGTGCCGCGCTCCGCCACTTGTGGATCGGCCCAGATGAACGGCACGCGCGTGATCGACTGGTAGTGGATCGGGCCTTTGAGCAGCAATTGATGATCGCCCATGTAGTCGCCGTGGTCGGCGGTGAAGATCACCACGGTGTTGTCGGCCAGGCCGAGATCCTGGAGGCGCACCAGGATGCGACCGACCGCATCGTCGATCATCGTGATCATGCCGTAGGTCAGCGCGATCGCCTCGCGCGCCTCGCGCTCGGTGCAGGCGAACAGCGCCGGCGTGTTGGCGTTGCGCGTGCCGGCGTCGCGCTCGTCGAGCAGGTGCTTGACGTGCGGCGGCGCCAGCGCGCGGTCGAAATGCCAGCTCTCGGGCAGGCTCACGTCGGCGGCGCGGTAGCGATCGAAATAGCGGCCGGGCGGCGTGAACGGATGATGCGGATCGGGAAACGAGCACTTGAGCAGGAACGGATGATTGCGGTTGCGCGCGAACTCGTTGAGCCGCTCGATCGTCCGCTCGGCGACGTAGCTGGTCGGGTAGAGCGCCTCGGGCATGCGCGTGCGCCACGCCTGCGGGCAGACGATGTCTTGCGACGGCAGCGCGTTGCCGCGCCCGCGCAGGCGGTCGGGATCGGGCGCGTGGCGGGCCAGCCAGCCCGAGTAGTGGCCGTCGACCTGGTCGCCGTGCTCGACCGCGAGATCGACGTTCTCGAAGCCGTAATAGGGCAGCACCATGGTGCGATCGGGATTCTTGCGCCAGCGCGCGGCGAACTCCTGGTCGTAGCGGCCGTGCTCGGGCGCGCCGGCCTCGTCGAGCGCCACCGGCGGCTTGACGAGCGCCGGATCGCGCAGGTCGGGCACCAGGGTCGGCCGGTCGAGCATATTCTGCAGATGCGACTTGCCGACCATGGCGGTGCGATAGCCGGTGACGCGCAGCAGCTCGGCGAAGGTCGTCGCGCGCAAGGACAAGGGAATGCCGTTGTGCCGCACGCCGTGGACCGACGGCATCCGCCCGGTCATCAGGGTGGCGCGGTTGGGCATGCAGATCGGCGAGGCCACGTAAAACCGGTCGAACGCGACGCCGCGCGCCGCCAGCCCGTCGATGTGCGGCGTCTGGAGGATGCGGTTGCCGTAGCAGCCGAGATGATCGGCGCGCTGCTGGTCGGTCATGATCAGCAGGAAATTGGGCCGTCCCGGCACGGTTCCCTCCCTCGGCGTCCTGGCCGCAGGATGCGCCATCGCGGCTCAGCCGGCCAGCGCCGGGTGCTTGGGATAGCGGTGGCCCAGGCCGTCGAACGCGGCGGCAAGGCCGTCGCGCCAGGCGCGCAGCGCCGTGCCGTCGGCGACGAAGTCGTCGGGACAGCCGAGGCGCGCGTATTGAAACACCGAGAACACCAGGTAGTCGGCGTAGCTCGGCGCGGCGCCGGCGAGGAACCGCTGCTCGCGCAGGGTGCGCTCGAGCGGCGAGATGACCGCGGTGAACTCGGCCAGCCAGCGCGGGCGGTCGGCGCAATAGGCTTCCAGGCTGCAACCGAACGCGGCCTCGCGCGAGCTGCGGAAATAGTCGCGGTCCTCGGGCGCCAGGCACAGGATGAAGTCGGCCGAGATCAGCCGGCGGATCGCCGGGCCGAGCACATGGTCCGACCACTGGTTGACCACGCGCGCGAGGCCGCGGCCGGCGTCGCCGCCGAACAGCGAGGGCTCGGGAAAGCGCTGCTCGAGATGGATCGCGATGTTCCACGAGTCGTGGATGACCTGGTCGCCGTCGAGCACGATCGGCACCATGTGCTGGCCGCTCAGGCCGCGGATCGTCTCGACTTCTCGCCACGCTCCCATTGACTGACGAGACCTGTCGTGACGTTCAGATAGCGCGCAAAAACGGCTTGGCTCGCGCGCTCGCGCAACCGTAGCGCGCGAATCTCACCGGGCCGTAACGCGCGCACAGGCGTCAGGCAGAACTGATCGAATTTGCGCATCGTGCGCTTGTCCATCACGCCGGCACCGTGCAGACCTTCGGCTGTCTCGTGCACGGCGGCCATGAGAGCGCTGCGGTACTGCTTCTTGCCTCTATCACTCATCGCGCCTTCACCTCCTCCAGCACACCGACGGCGACCGCTTTGTCGATCGCCATGTCGTCATAGGTTAGCATTTCCCGGGCGAGGTCCTTGAGTGCGGCCAATTCATCTGTATCGATGTTGTCCCGTTCTTTTTTGGAAAATCCGTATACGAAGAACGCCCGCACCCGGGGCTTGAACAGGATCAGCGCGCGGAAGCCCCCGGATTTCCCGCCCCTGGCCGCGCAATCCGCTGCTTGATAACGCCTCCACCAAGATCGGCGTCGATCAACCCCCGTTCGGCGCTGTCGATCGCCTTGCACAGTGCGGCGTCGTCAAGGTCGGCCTTGCGGGCAAAGCGCGCGAAAGATTTATTTTTGAATATCCGCACCAGTCCTCCGCGATCGTGGTCATGTTTAACTATAGCACGGAGTGCTATAGTTCTCAAGACTTGGGACGGCCAGGAGAATTCCGAAGAAATTCCGCGGACATCGTACCTACCCCGGCACGCGGGCGCGGAAGCTTGCGCGGTGTTCATCGGCTGCGGCAGGGATGTCGGTGACCGCCTGACCGTACCATTTCCAGACAGGTGGACCGGGAGCGGACGATGCGCGGGGGCGCGAACGACGGCAGAGCGGGGCGGCGCGCATGACCGCGCCCGCCGCCCTCGCCGCCGCCCGTTTCGGCCTTGGTGCCAAGCCCGGGGAGCTCGCGGCGATCGGGCGCGAGCCGCGCGGCTGGGTCGAGCGCCAGCTCAAGCCGGGCACGCCGCTGCCCGCGGCGCTCGCCGGCCAGCCGACCAGCGCCCAGATCCTCGCCGAGGTACTCGAGGCCAACGCGGCCGGCGGCGCCCAGAAGATCGGTCAGTTGGCGCGCCAGCGCCTGCGCAGCGTCTATCTGGCCGAGGCGGCGGCGCGCACCCAGGCGGCGATCGACAGCGACCATCCGGTGGTCGAGCGGCTGGTCCAGTTCTGGTCCAACCACTTCACCATCTCGGTCCACGGCAAGCCAATTGTCCTTGGGATCCCTGGAGCCTATGAGCGCGAGGCCATCCGGCCGCACGTGCTCGGGCGCTTCGAGGACATGCTGCGCGCGGTGGTCGAACACCCCGCGATGCTGGTCTATCTCGACAACTGGCTGTCGTTCGGCCCCGACTCGCTGGGCGGCCGGCGGCGCAAGAAGGGGCTCAACGAGAACCTGGCGCGCGAGATCCTCGAGCTCCACACGCTGGGGGTGAACGGCGGCTACACCCAGGCCGACGTCACGACCTTCGCCAAGGTGTTGACCGGCTGGACGATGACGCCGCTCAAGGAGGCCCAGCCCGGCCGCTTCCGCTTCGAGCCCCGGATCCACGAGCCGGGCGACAAGGTGCTCCTCGGCAAGCGCTACCCGGAGGCCGGCAAGGCCGAGGGCGACGCGGTGCTGCGCGACCTCGCACGCCATCCGTCGACCGCGCGCTTCATCGCCACCAAACTGGCGCGCCACTTCATCGCCGACGAGCCCCCCGCTGCCGCCGTCGAGCTCCTGGCGCGGCGTTTCCTGGATACCGGCGGCGATCTCGGCGCGGTGACGCGCGCGCTGGTCGCATTGCCCGAGGCGTGGCCCGCGAGCCCGAGCAAGATCAAGACGCCGAACGACCTCGTGGTCTCGGCGTTCCGCGCGCTCGGCGGCTACTCGGGCGAGCCGCTGCGCCTGGTCCAGATCCTGGCGGTGCTCGATCAATCGCCGTTCGGCGCGCCGTCGCCGGCCGGCTGGCCCGACAAGGCCGCCGAGTGGATCGGCCCCGAAGCGACCATGAAGCGCATCGAGTGGG
>JACQAI010000021.1 GCA_016195115.1 Pseudomonadota bacterium | reverse complement strand
CGTCATCCGTCACGCGCCTCAGGCGTGGGTCCTCGCGCCTAGCGCGAGGATGACGATCCGTGGTGTTGCGACGGCGCGGAAACGCCGGCAACGAGGCGCCCGAAGCGACGCGTGCCGCCGCCTAGAAAAACGCGATGGTGCGGATCTCGATGCTCTCGCGAGGGCGCGCGTGCGGCGGCGCGGTCGGGTCGTCGAACGCGGTGTGGGCGGTCCAGCGGGCGCGGCCGTCCTGGAGCGAGTCGTAGACCTTGAAGACCAGCGCCTCGTCGCGGCGCATGCGCGGGAACCAGTACCAGCGGTGCTCGGGATTGTACTTGATCGCGTAGGTCTGGCCGACGCGGTTGGGATAGCGGCGCTCGGAGATCACCAGATCCGCGGGCGGGATCGAGCGGGCGTCGCAGATCGCCAGCGGGAAGCTCTCGACCGGATGGCGGGTCGGCCGCCACACCTGGATGATCGCGAAGCGGCGCGCCAGCAGCGCCTCGGCCTCGTCGGGCAGCAGGTCGCGCACGCGCTGCGGTCCCGACCACTCGGTGTAGTCGTTGTGGACGCGGCGCACGACCTCGCGGATCTTGCGCTCTTCGCGCAGCGCGTCGTCGGCGGTCCGCACGGTGTGGTCGAACACGATGACGCGTTGGGCACCGCTCTCGGCCTTCACCAGGCGTTCGATCTCCGGGTAGTAGACCCGACGGATCTCGTCCTCGTCGAAGAAGTCGGCGACCTTGGGGTCGTGGTCGATGAAGCGGAAGCCGTCGCGCTCGAGCACGAACGGCGCCTTGGCCAGCCGGCCGTTGTGCAAGGTGACGGCGTGGGGATCGGCCGTGCCGCCGGTCTGCACCACGGTCGAACCCGGCCCGCCCGTGTAGGTGAACGGCGTCTCGCCGGTGTCGACGATGTAGTTGACCGTCGCCTCGATGGTGGCGGGGAAATCGGCGATCTCGGCCATGGGGTGCCTCCCTGTGCTGCGCAGAGGATAGGCACGGGGAGACGCTCCGACAATGGTGGGCCGTCAGTCGGCGGCGGCGCTCTGCCTCACCCCGTAGGGCCGATCACCGCAGATGGTGACGCGCTGCATCTCGCGGCGTGCGCCGTCGTAGTCGGCGATCGCCAGATGCTGGACAGCGCGGTTGTCCCACACCGCGACCGAGCCGGTCTGCCAGCGAAACCGGCAGGTGAACTCCGGGCGCGTCGCGTGGGCGAACAGGAACTCGAGCAGCGGCGCGCTCTCGGCTGCGGTCCAGCCGGCGATGCGCCGCGTGTTGAGCCGATTGACGAACAGGCACGACCTCCTCCTCGAAGGTCAAGTCGGTGTGCCAGCTGCCGCCGAACACGCGGCCGACGTCGTCGGGCTCGCGCACCACCGGCATGACCTCGGGATGGCCGGGCAGGCCCTGGGCGTAGGGATGGACGTAGAGCTTGCCGAAGCGCGCCGCGAACGCCTTGAGCGCCGACGGGCTGGCGCGCTGGCCGCGCAGGAACACGACCTGGTGGTTGACCAGGGCGCGGTTGACCTCGGCAAAGGTCGCGTCGTCGACGCCGTCGCCCAGCGACACGCAGCCGATCTCGGCGCCGAGTGCGCCGGCGATCGGCCGTACCGTGATGGTCTGGTAGTTCGTCATGACGTTCCTCCCGTCAGCGACCACCATAGCCCGCGGCGCCGGCGCAACGCTTCGGCTTCGCCCGAACCATCACGCGCGCAGCGCCGGCACCTCGAGCCAGCGCGCTTCGGCGTGGCTGCGGTAGACCAGCTCGGCGAGCTGCACCGCCTTGGCGCCTTCGAGCAGGGTCGGGACGTAGGGCGCGTCCTCGCCGAGGTGGCGCAGGAACAGCTCCCAGCATCGGCGGTAGGGATTGGTGTGCGGGCCGGGATCGGAGACCTCGGTCCACTGCGCCATGAAATCCATGCCGCCAGGTTGGGCGGCGCCGAAGAAGGTCTCGGGCGTCTTTGCGGCCTCCTGGACGAAGCAGCGGTTGCGCCCGGCGACCGCGGAGCCGCCGGTGCCGTCGATCTGTACGCACATGGTGTCGTCGCGGCGCACCCGGGTCGCCCAGCTGTTGGATACGGTCGCCATGCCGCCGCCCTCCAAGGTCAGCAGCGCGTGCACGGTGTCCTCGACGTCGACGTCGTAGCGCTGGCCGGCTTCGTCCACGCGCTTGGGAATCGCGGTGCCGAGCTGGCTGGTCACGCGCACCACCGGCGCCGCCAGGCGGTCGAGCATGTAGCGCCAGTGCGCCATCATGTCGAGCGCCAGGCCGCCGCCGTCGGCGCGCCGATAGTTCCAGCTCGGGCGCTGGCACGGCTGGCCCTGCTCGGTACCGTCGAACACCCACGAGCCGGCGTCGATGCGCGCCGCGATGATGCGCCCGAAGAAGCCGCCCTGCTTGAGCGCCAGCAGCTTGGCGAAGCCGGGCAAGAACAGCTTGTCCTGGATGACGCCGTGCTTGACCCCGGCGCGGTTCGCCAGGCGGGCGAGCTCGACGGCTTCGTCGACCGAGCCCGCGGTCGGCTTCTCGACGTGGATGTGCTTGCCCGCGGCGATCGCCTCGCGCACCAGCGCGGCGCGGCCGCCGGTCGCGGCGCAGTCCATGAACACCGGGTCCGGCCCGGCGATCGCGGCGTGAACGTCGGTAGTGCAGCGCAAGCCGCCGTTCTCGCGCGCCAGGGCTTCGATGCGGCCCTTGTCGCGCCCGACCAGTAGCGGGCTGGGCACTAGGCGGTCGCCATTCTTGAGCGGCAACCCGCCTTCGGCGCGGATCGCCATCAGGCCCTTCAGATGCTGGGTGGCGCCCATCCGGCCGGTCGCGCCATTGATGATGATACCGATCTCACGGGTCGCCATACGCGTGGTTCTCCGTCAGCGCTTCCCGAACGCTGGCATGACGGCCTCGGCGGCCCACTGGAACTGCTCGAGCATCACGGCCTCGGGCGTGCCCATGCTGGTCGACAGGTTGACGTACTCGAGGCCGGGGTAGCGCTCCTCGAAGCCCTTCAGGTGCGCGACCAGGTCGTCGGGCGTGCCGGCGAGCCAGGCGCCGGATTTCATGTAGTCGGGCAGGGCCGGCACGCCGGCGGACGCCCAGTTGCCCCGTTTGGCCGAAGCGGCGATCTGCTCGGGCGTGAAGCCGGGCATGAAGCCGAGCGGCGCGAACATCTTCACGTGCTCCTCGTAGAACGGCGTCATCTCGCGGATCGCCTGCTCGCGCGTCTTGGCGAGGTGGAAGAAGATGCCGATCATCAGGTTCTCGCCCAGCTTGAGGTTCTGGCCGGCGCGTGCCGCCGCCGCCTGATAGGCGTGGATCGGATTGTTCTGCATGGTCGCGGCACCGCCGCCGACCGCGCCCTTGATGCCGTACTTGATCATGAAGTCGACGCCGCGCGCGCTGGCGCTGACGATCGGCTGCCAGGTCTCGACCGGCCGATGGATCGGCCGCGGCACCAAGGTCAGGTCCTTGAGCGTGTAGCCGCGGTACGGGACTTCCGGCGGTAGCGTGTAATATTTGCCCTTGTGCGAGAAGCGCTCGTTGTTGAACGCCTTGAAGATGATCTCGACCTGCTCCTCGAACAGCTCGCGGTTGGCGTTCTGGTCGATCATCGGCGCGCCGAACGTCTCGACCTCGCGGGTGTGGTAGCCGCGGCCGACCCCGAACACGGTGCGGCCCTTGGTCATGATGTCGGCGGCGGCAAAGTCCTCGGCCAGGCGCAGCGGATGCCACATCGGCGCGATGTTGAAGCCGCAGCCGAAGCGCAGATTCTTGGTGATGTGCGAGATGTGCACCGCGAACATCAGCAGGTTGGGCGTGACCTCGTAGCCCTCGTGCTGGAAGTGGTGCTCGGCCAGCCAGATCGTGTCGAAGCCGATCTTGTCGAGCAGCTTGGCGACGTTCTCGGACTTGGAAAAGACGCTGGCCAGATGCTCGTTCGAGAACCGCCGCTCGTTGGCCGGCGTCGCGTCCTGGCCGCGATCGGGCAGATCGACGTGGCCGGGATAGACCGTGGTGAACTTGCTGATCATCGGGGCATTCCTCCGCGGCGGCGGGCGCTGTTCTGCCGCTAGCTTCGCGCGTTCCGTCGTTCGGGCGCAAGTTTTGCCGCGAAGGCGCAAAGACGCAAAGAGGGGGTGCGGATGGACGCGCCGTGCTTCCGTCCGGGGCTAAAAAGAAAATGCCGCGCGGAAGCGCGGCGATCACTCAAGCAGGGCAGGGCGATGGGGCGGCAAGCCGTCTTTGCGTCTTTGCGCCTTCGCGGCCAATCTTCTAATGCGCGACGTCGGTTTCCTTGATCGAGAC
>JACQAI010000020.1 GCA_016195115.1 Pseudomonadota bacterium | reverse complement strand
CGGCTTACTCGCTGATCTCGACCGACTTCGCCAAGCTCAAGCACGTGCTCGGCCTGCTGACCCCCGGCCTGGTGTTTGCGGCGGACGGGGCGCGCTTCGCGAAAGCGATATCCGCTGCGGTGCCGCGTGACACCGAGCTGGTGGTGACCGAGCGGCCGCCGGGCGATCGACCGGCGACCGCGTTCGCCGATCTCGCCGCGACCACGGCGACCGCGGCGGTCGATCGGGCGGCCACGCGCGTCGGCCCCGACACGGTGGCAAAAATCTTGTTCACCTCGGGCTCGACCGGCCTGCCCAAGGGCGTGATCAACACCCAGCGCATGCTGTGCAGCAACCAGCAGCAGATCCTCGAGGCGATGCCGTTGCTCGCCGACGCGCCGCCCGTGATCGTGGATTGGCTGCCCTGGAATCATACCTTCGGCGGCAACCACAATGTCGGCCTGACGCTCTACAGCGGCGGCACGCTCTACATCGACGAGGGCAAGCCGCTGCCCGGCGCGTTCGAGGAGACCGTGCGCAACCTGCGCGAGATCGCGCCGACGGTGTACTACAACGTGCCCAAGGGCTTCGAGATGCTGGTGCCCTATCTGCGCGCCGAGCCGGCGCTGCGCCAGACCTTCTTCAGCCGGGTCCAGATGCTGTTCTACGCCGGCGCCGGGCTGTCGCAGTACGTCTGGGACGACCTCGACGCGCTGGCGGTCGAGACCTGCGGCGAGCGCATCATGATGGTCACGGGCTTGGGCGCCACCGAGACCGCGCCCTACGCGATCTGCGCCAACTGGGAGACCGGCCGGTCGGGCCACATCGGCGTGCCGGCGCCGGGCCTTGAGCTCAAACTGGTGCCGAGCGGCGACAAGCTCGAGGCGCGCGTGCGCGGGCCCAACGTGTTCCCGGGCTACTGGCGCCAGCCCGAGCTCAGCCGCGCCTGCTTCGATGCCGAAGGTTTCTGGTGCATGGGCGACGCGGTGCGCTTCGTCGACGACCGCGAGCCCGGCCGTGGGCTGGTATTCGACGGCAGGCTGTCGGAGGACTTCAAGCTGTCGAGCGGCACCTGGGTCTCGGTCGGACCGCTGCGCGCCGCGTTCATCCAACATTTTGCCCCGCTGGTCCGCGACGTCGTGATCGCCGGCCACGACCGCGGCGCGATCGGCGTGCTGATCTTCCCCGACCTCGAGGCGTGTCGCGCGCTGTGCCCCAATGACGCGACCGCAACCCCGGATGCGCTGATCGACCACCCGGCCGTGCGCGCGCGCTTCCAGACCCTGCTCGACGGCTTCGCGCGCGCCAGCACCGGCAGCGCCAGCCGCGTCGTGCGCGCCATCCTGCTCGCGGTGCCGCCGTCGATCGACGCCCACGAGATGACCGACAAGGGCTCGATCAACCAGCGCGCCGTGCTGGCGCACCGTGCGGGACTGGTCGAGGGGCTCTATGCGCCAGTGCCGGGAGTGGCGGTTCTGGTCGCACATGAATCCCTCCCCCGCGCGCAGCGCGCGCAGCGTGGGGGAGGGTAGGGTGGGGGCTGCGATCTTGCCGGAAGCGCTAGCGCCGTGGCTGGACTGCGCCCCCACCCTCCCCTCCCCCATGCGCTGTGCGCACGGGGGAGGGATTGGTTACGTCAACTTGGTCAAGAGCTTGAGGAGCTGCGCCTTGTCGCCCGGCCCGAGGCGCGCGACCAGGCGCTGCTCGTGATCGGCGACACGCTCGTTGAGCTGGCGCAGCAGCGCCTTGCCCGGCACGGTCAGGTGCAACGCGTGCGACCGCCGATCGGTCGTGCCCGGGCGGCGCTTGGCGTAGCCGCGGGCCTCGAGCTCGTTGAGCATGACGGCGAGATTGGCGGTCTTGATGCCGAGCGCCTCGCTGATCGCGGTCTGGCTGACCCCCGGGTTGACGTCGATCAGCAGCAGCACCGAGAACTGCGCCGGCCGGATGTCGAGCGCCGCCATGGTCTGGAGGAAATCGTGGAACACCGCCAGCTGGGCGCGCCGCAAGGCATAACCGATCAGCTCCGGCAGCGGTCCGAGGTCGAGGCGCGCCGCGGCCGCCCCGGGGGAATCCGGCTCGGGCGCACGCGCCCCGCCGCGTTTGGATCTGGTCGCCATTGGTCGTGCTCATAACGAGGGCTTATCGTCGAGACAAGAGCCCACCGCGCTGCTTTACAATTCGGTTCAGGGAGGGACCCATGATCAATCTCGCACGTCTCGCCAGCCTTGCGCTCGGTGGCGCGCTCGTCGCGCTGACCCTTGGCAGTGCCGCCGGCGCTGCCGACAAGGCGGTCAAAGTCGCGGTCCTCAACGACCAATCCAGCGTCTACGCCGACTATCAGGGCGTTCGGCGACCACCAGAACAAGCCCGACGTCGGCGCCGCACTGGCGCTCAAGTGGCTCGACACCGAGGGCGTCGACGCCATCCTCGACGTGCCCAACTCGGCGGTCGCCTTCGCCGTCGCGGAGGTCATCCGCCAGCGCAACAGGGTGGCGCTGATCTCGGGCGGCGGCTCGGCTGAGCTAACCGGGTCGAAGTGCTCGCCCAACACCGTGCACTGGACCTATGACACCTGGGCGGTGGCGCGCAGCGCCGCGCGCGCGGTGCTCGACCGTGGCGGCAAGAAATGGTTCTTCATCACTGCCGACTACGCCTTCGGCATCGATCTCGAGCGCCAGGCCGCCGAGACCGTGCAGGCGCGCGGCGGCAGCGTCATGGGCCAGGTGCGCCATCCGATCAACCAGCCCGACTTCGCGGCGTTCCTGGTCCAGGCGCAGGCATCGGGCGCCGACGTGCTCGGGCTCGCGAATGCCGGCGGCGACCTTACCAACACGATCAAGCAGGCCGCCGAGTTCGGAGTCTCGCAGAAGATGAGGATGGTCGGCATCATCTTCGGCCTGAACAACGCCCATGCGCTCGGCCTGCCGGCGTCGCAGGGCCTGACCGCGGTCAACGCGTTTTACTGGGACCTCAACGACGCCACGCGCGCGTGGTCGCGCAAGTTCATTGACCGCCACCCCAAGAAATTCATGCCGAACGACATGCAGGCCGGCGTCTATGCCGCGCTGACCCACTACCTGAAGGCGGTCGACAAGCTCGGCGATGCCGCCGACGGCGCCGCGGTGGTCAAGGCCATGAAGGCGATGCCGACCGACGATCCGCTGTTCGGCAAGGGCAGCATTCGCGAGGACGGCCGCAAGCTGCACCCGATGTACGTGCAGGAGACCAAGGCGCCCGCGCAGTCGAAGGGCGCGTGGGACTACTTCAACATCGTCGGCACGATCCCCGGCGACGAGGCGTTCCGCCCGCTCAACCAAGGCAACTGCCCGCTGGTCGCGGCGAAGTGACGGCACCGCTCGAGCTCTACGAGAAACTTCGGGCCGCCTGGTCGAGCGAGACCGGCGCGCGCTGGCGGGCCGACAATCCGGCCTGCGGCCAATGCAGCGTCACGTCGCTGGTCGTCCACGACGCGCTCGGTGGCGACATCCTCAAGACCGACGTCGACGGCGCCTGGCACTTCTACAACCGCATCGCCGGCCGGCGCTGGGACCTGACGATGAGCCAGTTCGAACGCCCGATCGGCTACGACGACCTGCCGAGCGATCGCGCCGAGGCGCTTGCCGACACTGCGCCCGAGCGCTACGCCCTGCTCAAGGCGCGCGTCCTGAAATGAGTCTGGACAACGACGTCATCATCGTTGGGGCGGGGATCGGCGGGCTGACGTTGGGCCTGATGCTGCAGCGCGCCGGCATTCCGTGCCGCATCTACGAGGCGGCGCCGGCGATCAAGGCGGTCGGCGTCGGCATCAACGTGCTGCCGCACGCCACCCGCGAGCTCGCCCAGCTCGGGCTCGAGGATGCGCTGGCCAGAGTCGCGGTCACCACGACCGAGTCGTGCTTCTTCAACCGCTTCGGTCAGCTGATCTATCGCGAACCGCTCGGCCGCGCCGCGGGCTACGACACGCCGCAATTCTCGATCCACCGCGGCGATCTGCAGGCGGTGCTGCTCGACGCTTTCACGGCGCGCGCCGGCGCCGATCGGATCGCGGCCGGCTGGCGCTGCGTCGGCGCCGAGCAGGACGCCGACGGCGTCATGGCGCGCTTCGAGCATCCCGAGACCGGCGCGGTGCTGGCGCCGCAGCGCGGCCGCGTGGTGATCGGCTGCGATGGCATCAACTCGATGATCCGCAAGCAGCTGTTCCCCGACGAGGGCGAGCCGCTCTACTCCGGCTGCAACATGTGGCGCGGCGTGACGCGCTGGAAGCCGATCCTGTCGGGCGCCGCCATGATCCGCGCCGGCTGGCTCGCCCATGGCAAGATGGTGATCTACCCGATCCGCAACGCCATCGACGCGGACGGCCGCCAGCTCGTCAATTGGGTCGCCGAGATCGAGACCGAAAAATTCGAGCGCCGCGACTGGAACCGCGCCGGCGCGCTCGCCGACTTCCTGCCGCTGTTCGCCGACTGGCATTTCGACTGGCTCGACATGCCGGCGTTCATCGCCGCCGCCGACACGATCCTCGAATTCCCGATG
>JACQAI010000019.1 GCA_016195115.1 Pseudomonadota bacterium | reverse complement strand
CTTGCCGGCGGCGTGCCGGGCGACGCGATAGCCGAACACCAGGGCGGGCCCGAGCGTCGTCCCGGGTCCCGGATAGGCGCCGCGCAGCACCGAGGCCATGTCGTTGCCGCAGGCATAGAGCCCGGCAATCGGCGCGCCGTGGGCGTCGGCGACGACGCCGTCCTCGTCGGTCATGAGCCCGGCGCTGGTCGCCAGCACGCCGGGCCACACCGTGACGGCGTAGAACGGCGGCGCGGCGAGCGGGCCGAGACAAGGATTGGGGCCGTGGCGCGGGTCGCCGTTGAAGCGGTTGAGCTCGCTTGAGCCCTTGGCGAACGCGGTGTCGATGCCGGTCGCGGCGTCGCGGTTGTGGCGCCTGACGGTATCGGCGAAGACCGTGGGATCAAGCCCGAGCCGGCGCGCCAGCGCGTCCAGGCTGTCGGCGGCGACCAGATAGCCGGCGTCGATGAAGCGGCCGAGCCGGCGCGCGCCGGGATGGATCAGGCCGATGCCGTAGGCGCGGATGAACCGGCGGTCGCAGATCAGATGCGCCGGGATGGCGTGGCCACGATACATGCCGAGCACGAAGTCGTGATAGGAGTCGGCCTCGTTGACGAAGCGCCGCCCCGCGCCATCGACGGCGATCAATCCGGGCTTGGCGCGGTCGAGCAGGATGTGGGGGTACACCGCCTCGCTGCCGTCGCGCCGCCGCGTCACCGACACCGGGGTCCACAGGCCGGCGTGCGCCGGATCATCGTCGAGGGCGGCGCCGACCGCTTCTGCCAGCGCCAGGCCGTCGCCGGTCGCGCCCGCGAACGCCGGCGTGTAGGGCGCGGTCGGTTCGGGCAACAGGCGCGCGCGCCAGGTGTCGCTGGCGGCGAAGCCGCCGCTCGCCAGCACGACGCCGCGGCGCGCCCGCACGCGCCGCCGGCCGCGCGGGCCGTCGATCACCGCACCGACCACGCGCCCGCCGGCGCGCACCAGGTCGCTGACCGTGCTGTCGAGCCAGATCGGCACGCGCTGCTGTTGCAGGCTCCAGAGCAGGCGGCCGACCAGGGCGTTGCCCATCACCAGGCGGGTGCCGCGGCGGTGGCGCAGCCGGTCGCCCAGATGGCGCAGCAGCAGGGCGAGGGCATGGCGCAGGGCGCGCGCCGAGCCGAACGGCCGCAGCAGCGGCGGGATGTCGTCCTTGCCGACCATCATGCCGCCCAGGACCAAGAACTCGGGCAGCGGCGGGCGCACCAGGCGGAAGTCGGCGCCGAGGGTGCGGCCGTCGAACGGCGGCGGCACCAACGCGCGGCCAGCCAGGGTCGCGCCCGGGTGGGCGTGATAGTCGGGATGCTTGGCCGGCGCCACGAAGGTGACCGCGCTGCGCGCCTCGAGATAGTCGAGCGCCTCCGGCCCGGTCTCGAGGTAGGCGCGCAGCCGTCGATCCGCCGCGGCGTCGCCGCCCAGCGCCGCCAGCTCGGCGCCGAGATAGCGCCGGGTGGCGTCCGGGGTATCGGCCAGGCCGGCGCGGCGGCTCTGGCTCGAGCCCGGCACCCAGACGGTGCCGGCCGCGGTCGCAGTGGTGCCGCCGACCAGATCGGTTTTCTCGCAAATGACCACCGCCAGGCCTTCGAGGGCGCCGACCAGAGCGGTCGTCATGCCGCCGGCGCCGGCGCCGACCACCAGCAGGTCGACCTCGTGGTCCCAGGGCGGATCGCCGCCCGCGGCTGCGCCGGACCGCGGCACAGTGCTTGCTGAGCTGGTCATCGGGCCCATAATGCCCGCAATTTCCAGCTCTTCCGAGCCCATGGCGCGCCCCGACAGCGACGACCCGGCGAACTTCTCCCAGCGGGAGATCGCGCCGATCATGATCGGCCTGATGCTGGCGATGATGCTCGCCAGCCTCGACCAGACCATTGTGGCGACCGCGCTGACCGCCATGGCGCGCGACCTCAACGGTTGGGCCCTGATGCCCTGGGTGGTCTCGGGCTATCTGGTCACCTCGACCGTCACGACGCCGATCTACGGCCGCTTGAGCGACCTCTACGGTCGCCGCCCCGTCTTGCTGATCGCGATCGGTCTGTTCGCCGGCGGCGCGGTGCTATGCGCGCTCAGCCAGACCATGGTGCAGCTGGTCGGGGCGCGGCTGGTCCAGGGGGTCGGCGGCGGGGGCCTGCGCGCGGTCTCCCAGGCGGCGATCGCCGACATCGTGCCGCCGCGCGAGCGCGGTCGCATCCAGGGCTATTTCTCGGCGGTTTTCACGGTCTCGAACGCGCTTGGCCCGGTGGTCGGCGGCCTGATCGCCGACTACCTGTCCTGGCACTGGATCTTCTGGCTGTACCTGCCGCTCGCCGCCGCGGCGCTGTTCCTGTCCAACCGGGCGCTCAAGCGCCTGCCCAAGCCGACCCGCAAGCCGGTGATCGACTGGGCCGGCGCGGTCCTGATCCTGGCCTCGGCGACACCGATCCTGCTCGGGGTCGGCCAGGCCCAGAAGGCCGGCGGCTGGGCCTCCTTCGAAGTGTTCGGGCCGATCGCGCTGGGCGTGATCTTTATCGTCGCCCTGGTGCTGCGCGAGCGCGTCGCCAGCGAGCCGATGCTGCCCTTGCGACTGTTCGCCAACCCGACCTTTTCGCTCTGCAGCCTGATCGCGTTCCTTAACCACGGGGTGATGATCGCCCTCATCATGCTGGTGCCGATCAATTACCAGCTGGCCAGCGGCATGTCGGCCAACCAAGCCGGCATGCGCCTGATCTCGATGACCGTGGGCGCGGTGCTGGGCTCGTTCATCGCCGGCCAGCTGGTCAGCCGGACCGGCCGCTACCGCATCTTCCCGATCATCGGCACCACCACCACGGCGATCATGTGCGCCGCGATCGCCTGGGTCGGGCTCGGCCGCTCGACGCCGCTCGACGTCGCCGCGACCCTGTTGCTTGGACTGTCGTTCGGCTTCCAGCTATCGCCCCTGACGGTCGTGGTCCAGAACGCGCTCGATATCCGCGACACCGGCATCGGCATGTCGTGCCTGATGTTCTTCCGCCTGATGGGCGGCGCCTTCGTGGTCTCGCTGTTGAGCGCGGTGCTGATCGGCAGTCTCGACGCCGGGGCCGCCGCGCTGCCCGGGCTCGAGGTGCTGGGGCCGCATCGGGGCTTGGCGTTGTTCCAGCTCGACGAGCGCAGCGGCGTGCTGACGCCAGTGGTAATGCAGGCGCTGGAGCAGACGATCCGTCACGCTTTCGCCGTAGTATTCGGGGTTGCCGCGGCACTGTCGGTGTGTGCGCTGGTTGGCGCCTGCCTGCTCAAGGAGGTGCCGCTGCGCGGCCGCGAGGAGCCGCAGCGCGAGCAACAGCCGGCCGCCGCGGACGATTGACGGGACCGAATCTTGCATTTTCCGCAGGAACGCAACGGCGGTCGCGGGACGCGTCATCAATCGGTTGCTTGACCGGCGGGCGTTCACGCGCGACCCTTGCGGGGCCGAGAGCCAGGGTGGCGGGCGGCGGGGCAATTTACGGACGGGGTTATGGGCAAGGGTAAGGATTTCCGCGATCCGCGGCGGCGCGGGTTTGATGACGATTTTTTTGTGCCGGAGCAACCACGTGGCGGCATGCGGCCGGGCGGAGCGCCGCGCGGGTTCACCGCGGGCCCGCCGGAAGGTCCGGTGGTCGACGCCACGGTGAAGTGGTTCAACCCGGAAAAGGGCTTCGGCTTCGCCGAGCTGTCGGATGGCACCGGTGACGCGTTCCTGCACATCGGCGTGCTCCAGGCCGCCGGCAAGGAGACCGTGCCGCCGGGCTCCAAGCTCAAGGTCCATGTCGGTCAAGGCCAGAAGGGCCGGCAGATCACCCACGTGCTCGAGGTCGACGAGAGCGCGGCCAGCGACTATCGCCGGCCGCCGCGGCCGGCCGGTGGCCCCGGCGGTGGGCCGCGCACGCAACGCTTCGCGCCCGATCCGTCGACCGCGGTCGAGCTGTCCGGCACGGTGAAGTGGTTCAACGGCGAAAAGGGTTTCGGCTTCGTCACCGTCGCCGACGGCGGCAAGGACGTGTTCCTGCACATCTCGGTGCTCGAGCGCGCGCAGTTGACCCACCTGGCGGAAGGCCAACGCGTCTCGATGCGCGTCGTCGACACGCCCAAGGGCCGCGAGGCGATCTCGATCGCGCTGGCCAGCTGACCCCGCGCGACCCGGTATGGTCGACGTCGCGGCGCTGACGCCCTATCTCGACAATATCGTCACCGATGCGGCGATCGCGGGCTTGCCCGGCCACTATCGCGGCAAGGTGCGCGAGAATTTCGACCTGCCCGACGGTCGGCGCATCCTGGTCGCGACCGACCGGCTGAGCGCGTTCGACCGCATCCTGACCGCGATCCCGCTCAAGGGGCAGGTGCTGACCCAGCTGGCGCGCTTCTGGTTCGACCGCACCGCCGACCTTTGCCCCAACCACGTCATCGAATACCCCGATCCGAACGTGCTGGTGTGCCGGCGCCTGACCATCATGCCGGTCGAGATCGTGGTGCGCGACTATCTCGCCGGCACGACCTCGACCTCGATCCTGTCGATGTACCAGGCGGGCAAGCGCGAGATGTACGGCGTGCGCTTCCCCGACGGTCTGAAGGCGAACCAAAAACTCCCCGCGACCATCATCACGCCGACCACCAAGGCGGAGGTCGGCGATCACGACGCGCCGCTGACCGAGGCGGAGATCCTCGGGCGCAAGCTGCTCAGCGCCGAGCAGTGGCGCACGGTCACGGGCCACGCGCACGCGCTGTTCGCGCACGGCCGCGACTGGGCGCGCCAGCGCGGCCTGATCTTGGTCGACACCAAGTACGAGTTCGGCTTCAACGCTGCGGGAAACATCATCCTGGCCGACGAGATCCACACGCCGGACTCCAGCCGCTACTGGTTCGCCGCGAGCTATCCGCAGCGCCTCGCGGCCGGCGAGCGGCCCGAGAGCTTCGACAAGGATTTCGTGCGCAACTGGGTGGTGGCGCGCTGCGATCCCTACAAGGATGCGGTGCCCGAGATCCCGCGCAACATCGTGCTCGAGGCGGCGCGCCTCTACATCGACGCCTTCGAAACGATCACGGGCGAGCGCTTCGCCCTGCCCGATCCCAAGCGCTCGGTGCTCGACCGCATCCGCGCCAACCTCGCGCAGTACGTCCCTCTCCCCTCCGGGGAGAGGGTAGGGTGAGGGGGCCGCGCCGCGCCTCGCTGCGGCATCCGTTGCACGTCGCCACCCCCTCGCCCTGACCCTCTCCCCGGAGGGGAGAGGGAGGTTATCCGCGGTGGAATTCCAAAATGTCGAAGCCGACGTTGCGGTCGACCAGGTAGATCAGGCCGCGCGCGTCGACATCGACGTCGTTGCTCTGCGGGCTCGGCCGGCCGCCGACCGGCTCGGGAATGAAGTGGCCGACCTCGCGCGGCGCCAGCGGATCGGCGATGTCGACAATGCGCAAGCCCCCGGAGAACCAGGCGCAGTAGACCAGCGTGTCCGTCATGTGCTCCTGGAACTGGTGCGCGCCGAAGCGGCCGCCCGGCGTGCGGCTCCACGGCGAGTCGAGCTCGCTGACCTCGAACATCGACAGCGGTTTCATTGCGGCGGGATCGGCGACGTCGAACACCCACAGGCTGGCGTGCGGCCGGCCGCGCCGCGCCTCGGTCTCGGCGGCGTTGTAGAACTGGTCCTCCTCGTCCATTACGACCGCGACCTCGCGACCACCGACCTTGAAGGGCACGGGCAGCACGGTGTGGGTCGGCTCGGGAAACGGCGGGTGGTAGTTATAGGCGCCGATCGTCGTCGGCCGCGCGATGTCGGCGATGTCGATCACCCGGATGCCGGCGTGCCACATGCCGGCCCACAAACGGTCGCCGTGGCGCATCGCGTGATGCAGCCGGTGCGAACGGCCGGCCCAGCTCGGCGTCTCGCCGCCGGCGAGGTGCTGGCCCTCCATCCACCAGCGCGAGACTTCGACGGGGCGCTGTGGATTGCGAATGTCGTAGATCACCAGGATGTTGCCGACGTAGCCGGGCATCTCGGTCGAGATGTAGGCGTAGTTGGCGTCCATGTCGTAGCGGTGAACGCCGATGCCGCCGGTCTTCTGGTAGGCGATCAGGCGCGGGCTGGCGGGCTTGGCGACGTCGTAGATCTTGAAGCCGCCGTCCTGATAGGGCTTCTGCTCGGCCTCGAGCAGCTTCGGAATATCGGCCTCCTTGAGGCTCAGCTTGTCGGCCAGCTCGGCGGGGCTCGGCTCGCGCCCGAGCGCCTCGCGCAGGCGGGCGCGGATGCCCGGCAGCTGCTCGGCCTTGCGGCCGATCCCGGAGTTGTTGCGCTCGTGGTTGACGATCATGACGTCGCCGACGACACGCGCCTTGTGGCTGTGGGAGTTGGGATCGTCGAGCGTGATGGTCGCGACAACGCGCGGATGGCGCGGATCGGCGACGTCGAGGATGGTGGTGCCGGTGTGCGCCGGGTTCGGGATGTGGCCGACATAGCAGTAGTTGCCGCTGACGTAGACCTGCCCGGCGCCTGGCAGGTCGAGATGCGCCAGCCGCGTGACGTTGCGCGCCAGCGCGCGGTTATCGTTTGCGTTGCTCATCGCGTCTCTCCTAGTCCGCGCGGGCGCCGGAGACCCGGATGATCTCGGCCCATTTGGGGATCTCGGCCTGGATGTAGGCCGCGAAGCTTTCGGGTGTGCCGCCGATGATGTCGACGCCCTGGGTCGTCAGGGTGCGGCGCACGTCGGCCAAGGTCAGGATCGCGGCGATCTCGCGGTTGAGCCGCGTGACGATCGCGGGCGGCGTGCCGGCGGTGGTCGCGACGCCGTGCCACGACGTCGATTCGACGCCGGGCAAGCCCGCCTCCGCCATGGTCGGCAGGTCCGGCAGCTGGGATGAGCGCGTCGCCGTGGTGACCGCGAGCGCACGCAGCTGGCCGGATTGGATGAAGGGCATGACCGAGACCGCGGTCGCGAAGCTGAGCTGCACGCCCTGGCCGGCGACCAAGTCGGCGATCGCCGGCCCGGCGCCCTTGTAGGCGATATGCACCATGTCGACGCCGGCGACGGTCTTGAACAGCTCGGCGGTAAGATGCGGCGCCGCGCCATTGCCCGACGAGGCGTAGTTGAGCTTGCCCGGAGACGCCTTGGCGAGCGCGATCAACTCGGCGACCGAGCGTGCCGGCACCGCCGGATGCACGACCAGAACGTTCGGCTGGGCGCCGACCAGGATGATCGGCGCCAAATCCTTGACGGGATCGAACGGCAAGTTGCGGTAGAGGCTGGCGTTGGTCGCCAGGATGGCGTTGTTGGCCATCAGCAGCGTGTAGCCGTCGGGCGCCGCCTTGGCGACGATATCGCCGGCGAGGTTGCCGCCGGCGCCGGGGCGATTGTCGGCGACCACCGGCTGGCCGAGACGTTCGTTCAGCTTCTGACCGATCGTGCGCGTCAGCAGGTCGCTCGGGCCGCCCGGCGTGAAGCCGACGACGAACCGGATGGTGCGGCTGGGGTATTCCTGCGCTTGGCTCGCTGTCGCGAGCAGAAGACAGAGGGCAGACGACAGAAGACAGAGGATCAGGCGCATCTGTCGTCTGACTTCTGTCCTCTGTCGTCTGAGCCGCGGCACGCGGCGTCAGGCGACCTTGCGGAGCTTGGTCAGGCAATGGGGATCGCGGTCCTCGGGCTGCGGGTGGCCGCTGTTCTTCATGTGGGTGCGGGCAACCTCGCCGACATAGACCGAGCCCTGGCCGTCGAGCGCGACGCCGTGCGGCGCGATGAACTTGCTTGGTGTGCCGGGACCCTCGAAGTCGCCGACGCGTGACAGCAGCTCGCCCTTGTGGGTCACGACGCTGAGACGCGGGCCGATGTGCGGCATGTTCTCGTTGACCTTGCCGGCCGGCCCGAGCTCGCCGATGTAGCATACCGGCTGTTTCTTGTAGGGCATACACAGGCCGCACGGCCGGTGGATGTTGTTCCACTGCGTTTCGTACTTGCCCTTGCCGTCGAAGATCTGGACGCGATGGTTCTCGCGATCGGCGACGTAGACCCAACCGTCGGCGTCGGCGACGATGTTGTGCACGATGTTGAACTGGCCCGGCTTGGTGCCGGGCTCGCCCCACGACTGCAGCAATTTGCCGTCGGGCGAGTACTTGTGCACGCGCGCGTTGCCGTACCCGTCGGATACGTAGATCTCCTGGCTCGGCGACAGCGCCGTGTGGGTGCAGCGGTTGAACGGCTTGCCGCTGACGTATGGCGTGGCCTCGCCGGGCACGCCGATGGTCATCAGCACCTTGCCCTCGAGCGTCAGCTTGCGCACGGTGTGGTCGCCGTCGTCGGTGCAGTAGATCGAATCGTCCGGCCCGATGTGGGCGCCGTGCGCCCGCACGAACAGGCCTTCGCCCCAGCTGCGCAGGAACTTGCCCTCGCGGTCGAACACGATCATCGGGTGCTTGCCGCGGTTGAAGACGTAGACGTTGTCCTTGCTGTCGACCGCGATGCCGGCGACCTCGCCGTACAGCCAGCCGTCCGGCAGCTTGCCCCAACCCTCGACGATCTCGAACTTGTAGTCGCCGCTTCCCAGCACCTTCGCCATCGTTTCCCCCTTGTCAGGAGTCAGGGGTCGGGAGTCAGGGGTCAGGCCTGACTCCTGACCCCCGGCTTCTGACTCCTGGTTACGGCAGCAGCACCACCGAGCCGGTGGTCTTGCGGCCTTCGAGCGCGCGGTGCGCCTCGGCGGCGTTCTTGAGCGGGAAGGTCTGGGTGACCTGGATCTTGACGACGCCCTTCTTGACGACGTCGAACAGCTCGCCCGCGACCCGCAGG
>JACQAI010000133.1 GCA_016195115.1 Pseudomonadota bacterium | reverse complement strand
CCCGAAACCAAAACATGAACGCAAAGGCGCAAAGAAATGCAAGAAAGGGCGCAAAGAAAGACAACAGCGTGCATCCTGCGCACGCTACATTCCTACCCGATTCCACCGCCCAGTGCGACACCAGCAGCGAGCGCGCGCCGGCATAGAAGAACGCCTTGGCCAGCGCCGACAGGCCGTCGGCGTCGGGCGTGCCGTCGGCGGCCGTGGTGCGGCTGCCCGACAGCAGCACCCAGTCGGCGTTGAGCTTGAGGGTCGCGATCTCCGAGGCGGTCAGCAACCCGTCATTGTCCGCGCTCGCCTCGCGCGGCGGCGTCAGCACCAGCGCCGGCTCGGCGCGGCCGCCCAGCGCGCCCGAGGTCAGGCCCCAGGTCGCGAACGCCAGCATGCGGTAGTTGTCGAGGCCGGCGGTGCGCAGCAGCGGCTCCGAGGCGCGCTCGGCGAGGTAGAGGCTTTGGTCGCCGGTGCCGAGCGCCTTGGCGAGCGCACGCAGCTCGGCGGCGCTGTCGGGCAGCGGCGCCAGCTTGCGGACCGCGGCGACGTCGGCGAGCGCGCCGCGGAACAGGCTGGCCACCCGGACCTCCCGCGCCGCGCCGGGCGCGCCCTCGAGCACCGGATCGCCGATGCCGAGGAATGGCGCGGCGGCGCGCTCCGCGGCGCTGGAGCGCCGCAACGCCTGCAGCGAGCTCACCGCGGGCAGCACGGCAATCGCCTGGTCGCGCGCCAACCAGGCGACCGTCCGATGATCGGCCGGCGTCTCGGGATTCTGCTTGGGCGCGGCGGTGACGAGCACGCCGAGCGGCAGGCTCTCGAGCGCGCCGTCGGGCACCACGAAGATCTGGCGCGCCTCCTCGATGACCGACTTCGCCGGCGCGACCAGCTTTTGATAGAGCGCGTGCGCGCGTTGCGCGTCGAACGGCTTGCGATCGGGATTGAGCGCGGGATCGAGGCGGCGGCGCAGCGCCATCACCTCCGCGGTCAGCCCCTTGGCGTCGAGCTCGATGCGGTGCAGCGCGACGCGGTCGCGCCGGACCGCCCAAAGCCAGGTCTCCTGCGGGCTCGAGAGATAGACGAGCAGCGCTTCGTCGGGCGCCAGCAGCGCGCGGACCGTGCGGAGATCGACCGGCCTCGGCTGGCGCAGCTCGGCGTATTGAGGAAACTCCCGTGCCACGCGTGCGTCGAGCCCATCCAGCCGCTGCGCGGCCGCTGCAAGCTCGGCGCGCAGCCGGGCTTCGGCGACCGCGTCACGCGCCGCCGGCGGCTTGCTCGCCGCCTCGAGCAGCGCGGCATCGAGCCGCTGCCAGCGCTCGGCGACGTCCTGGCGTTCGCGCACCGCCGCGGCCAGCGCGTCCGTGCCGGCGGCGACGCGCGCCGCCACGGCCGGCACCGTGCGGACCGCGCCGGATGCGTGCGCGAGCTGGGCGATCCGGAACGTCTCGGCGCTGGCCGTGCCATCGTCGACCGCGCGGACCAGGGCGACGTTGTGCACGAACGCGTGGCGGGCGCGACGCGGTTCGACGACCCCGCCGTTGGCTCGCTCATCGGCGTCCTCCGCGACGCGCCGGCCCAGGATCGCGACCGCGCGACGGCTGAGCGCTGCGGCCTCGGCGGTGCGCTTGGCGGCCCCGTAGAGCCCGGCCAAGTTGTCGAGGTTGGCGACGATCTCGGGGTGGTCGGGACCGAGCTGCTTTTCGTTGGTCGCCAGGCTACGCTTGTAGAGCGTCTCGGCTTCGGCGTAGCGGCCGAGCTTGCCGTACAGCCGCGCCAGGTTGTCGACGGCGCCGACCACCGTCGGGTGCTCTGGCCCGAGCGCTTTCTCGCGGATTGCCAGGCTGCGCTGCTGGAGCGGCGCGGCGTCGGCGTAGCGGTTTTGGTCGCGATAGAGGGCCGCCAGGTTGTCGAGGCTGGCGGCGACGTCGACGTGGTCGGCGCCGCGGGTCGTCTCGACCATGGCGAGACTACGCTTGTAGAGCGCCTCCGCGTCGTCGTAGCGCCGTTGCTCGCGGTACTGCGCCGCCAGGGTGTTGAGGCTGTCGGCGGTCTGCTGACGTTCGGGCGCGGGCGGCTTGTCGCGGACCGCCGCGCCGCGCTTGTCGAGCGCGTCGGCGTCGGCGGGGCGAGGCTGGGCGCGATCCAGCGCCGCCAGCTTGTCGCGACTGTCGGCGACGCTCGGGTGCGCCGCGCCGAAGTGTTTTTCGCGGATCGCCAAGCCGCGCTTGGTGAGCCGCTCCGCGTCGGCGTACCGGTGCTGGTCGGCGAACAGCTGCGCAAGATCGGTGAGGCTGTCCGCGACGTCCGGATGGCGGGGGCCGAGCGCCTTCTCGCGGATCGCCAGGCTGCGCCGGTAGAGCGGCTCGGCGTCGGCGTAACGGCCCTGGGCGCGGTACAGCCCGGCCAGGCCGTTGAGGGTGGCGGCGACGTCCAGGCGATGGCGGCCGTGTCGGCGGTCCAGGATCGCCAGGCTGCGCTGGTAGAGCGGCTCGGCGTCGGCGATCCGGTTCTCGTCGGCATAGAGCGCCGCCAAGCTGTTGAGGCTCCGGGCAACCTCCGGGTGCTGCAGACCGAGCACCGTCTCGCGGATCGCCAGCACCTCGACGGCCAAGGGGATGGCGTCGACCTGCCGGCCGGCCTGCGCCAGCTCGACGACCTGCCGGCTTAAGGCGGTCGCCCGTTGCAGGTTGCGGTCCGGTGTCGCGCCGGCGCCTGCCCCTGGCATCGCCAGCAGCGCCGCCATCATCGCGATCATGGCCTTGGCAAGCCGCATGCCCCGGTCAACTCCGCGCCATCTCGCGCGAAATTATATTTGAATCCCGCTCGCGGCACCCTGAGCGATTTAAGCGCGGATCAGCAACCGGTGGTTGAAAAAGGCGGGCCTTGCCGACGGCGTCCGACCTCGGACGGTCCTCGGTCGCCTCAGCCACCGGGCGGTCCCCACGCCTGCGAGACGAAAGCCGCGAGCTCGCGATTGTAACGCTCGGCGTCCTCGTAGAACGGCGCGTGCCCGCAATCGTCATAGAACGAGATGGTGGCGCCCTTGATCGCCGCGGCGGTCATCTCGGCGGCATGCGGCAGGATCAGGACGTCGCGGCGTCCGTGCGTCACCAGCGTCGGCACGGTGATCTCGGCGAGCGCTTGGCGCACCGCGGCCGAGTCGGTCGCCCAGCCGGCGATGGCGTCGCGCACCTCGAGCGGCACCAGGAAATTGTAGGCGACCGCCTCGATGAAGTCGGCCTCGGTCGGCGGCTTGGCGTAACAGGCGCGCAGGAAGGCGACGTTGGCGGCGATGCGGCTCGCGAGATCGCCCGCCGCCATCGCGTCGTGATAGGCCTGCGAGCCGGGACCGACGACGCTGAGGTCCTCGATCGGGCGGGTTGCCAGAAAGTTGATGCCGCCGAGCGCCGCATCGCCGTAGTGCATCAGATAGGCGCGCAGCACGCGCCCGCCCATCGACCAGCCGACCGCCACCGGCTTGCGCAGCCGCTTGGCGGCGATCACCGCCCGCAGCTCGTCGGCCCACCGCTTGCCGTCCTGATAGAGCTTCGGGTCTTGCGGCTTGTCCGACAGCCCATGCCCGCGCATGTCGTAGGCGACGATGCGGAACTCGCGCGCCAGCGCGCTGTCGAACTGGCGCTTGAACGCCAAGGTGCTCTGCGCCTGGCCGTGGATCAGCAGGATCTCCGGTCCGGCCGGATTGCCCCATTCGCCGACCGCGACGGAGACCCCATCCGGCGTCGCGACGCGCTCGACGATCGGCGCACGCGAATGAGTCGCCACTGACGTTTCCCCCGAACCAACCAAGCTCGCTGCTCGTGGCGGCGAGGCTAGCACCGTGGCGTTGTCGCGGGAAAGAACCAAGCCGGGGGGCGGCCGCGACGCCATGAAGAAAGAGGTGCGACATGAGGGCTGAGGTCAAGCCGATCAGGACCAAGCGGGACTACGAAGCTGCGCTCAAGGAGGTCGAGCGTCCGATGGACCCGCCAGATCCCGTCGAGGCAATCAAATTCCGTATGGAGCAGCAAGGGCTGACGCGGCGAGACCTGGAAGAGATCATAGGCACGCGTACGCGCATCGCCGAGGTTCTCAACCGAAAACGAGGACTTTCGATCGCGATGATCCGCCGCCTGCACGAGCGGCTCGGCATCTCGGCGGATGTGCTGATACGTCCGAGCCGAAAACGCGCGGCGTGAGCGGCGCGCTGATCTGTCGGGGTTCAGCGCGGGGGCCGAGCCATCAGATCGCGAAAGCGATGGCGTTTCGCAGCGATAGCGTGTTCCAGAGCGGCGCGGCCGACGGGATGCGAACCACGACGCAAGCGATCCACCGTGAGCAGCGGCGGCTGCCCTACCAGCGCCGATTCGGCGCGCCCTCTCGGTACGCGCGAGCGGCTTGAGCGGCAAACCGACGATCGGTTGAGCGGGCTTCGCGAAAATCGGCCATTTCGCGGTCTCTCTGGACTCCGTCCCGATTCGAGACGTAGCGGGAGACCGAAACCTCTTGCCACCTCGAAGGACTGCATGGCCTCGAACATCGTGCACCGCCGTGCCGCGAAAGCCCTGCGTCGCAAGGCGCTGGTCGCCGCCAAGCGCCGCGCGGAGAATGGCGGCACCAGCTTGCCGTTGCCCCAACGCGTGCGCGACGTCGCCGCCAGGCCGATCCATAGCTGCCTGATGCACGAGGGTCTGCTGGAGCGCGGGTCTGGCGTGGTGATCCTGACCCGAGCGGTCGGCACCGACGAGCTCGCGATGGCCAGCTTCCTGGTCGACACGTTTTGCTTGGGCGTCAAGGACGCCTTCTTTCGCACCATCGCGCCGTGGGATCTCGAGGCGTGCCTCGACGACGCCGCCGCCGTCGCGACGCCGTTCGTCGCGGTTGAGCCGAGCTTCGCGCGCAAGCTGGTCGGCGACGCGACGCGCTACGCTGCGGGCCTGGGCTTGACGCCGCATCCGGATTTCGCGGCGATCGAGGCATTGTTCGGCGACGTTCGTGCCGACGACTGCGACGTCACCTTCCCCTTCGGTCGCGACGGTAGGCCGCTCTATATGGTCGGGCCGACCGAGTCGCCGATGCAGATTCGCGCGCGCTTGGCCCAGCTGCGTCGGCAGCTCGGCGACGACGGCTTCGCGTTCGTCGGACCGGACATGATTCATCGGGGGGCTGCTGTCGTCGAAGGCGTATCCGGGTAGACGCTGACGGCGCCGCGCGGCATGCCGCAGCAGCTCGACCTGTTTGCCGGCCCTGGGGTGCGCGACGCGCCGGGCGTCGCGGCGAAGCCCGCGGCGCGGCTGCCGGCGCTCGGCACGCTCGACGACGAAGCGGCGATCGACGCGCTCTTGAGCTCGAACCTGGCGGAGACGCTCGCGCTGGCGCAGGAAGTCGGGCGCCGCCAGCTGTGCGCTGCCGTGCCCGCGCTCGAGCGGCTGTGTCGCCGCTTCGTGGGCTTTGGCGTTGCCCGCCCGGTGCCGGAGCAGGTCGCGGCGCTCGAGGCGCT
>JACQAI010000132.1 GCA_016195115.1 Pseudomonadota bacterium | reverse complement strand
GTAGCCGCCGGTGCGCGACGCCGTGAAGCCCTCGTCGTAGCGGCCCTCCGAACCGCCGCGGCCACGGCGCGCCGGGATCACGACCGCCCAGCCGCGCGCGACGAAGAACTGCGCCAGCTGCGGATAGTCGACCGGGCGGTCGAATAGCGCCGGATCGATGCCGCGTCCGGTCGAGCCGTGGTTGAAGATCACGGTCGGGAAGCGCCCGGCACCGTCGGGTTTGTACCAGCGCATCGCCAGCCGGACGGTCTCGCCGTCGACGGTGACGGGAACCATGGCGCGTTCCTGCGCTTGCACCGGTGACGCCGCCATCAATGCGCCGACCAGGCACAGAAAGATCGGACGACGCCAGGTCATGGCATCGTCTCGAGCACGATCTCGAGCCGCGTGGCGCTGTCGAACTGGCCCCGGGTCAGGCGTGTGTCGAGGGTCGGGTCGCGGTCATGCTGTCCGGCCTTGCGCAGATAGCGGGTCTCGAGCGTGATGCGGCGGCCGGCCGCGCGCTTCTCGCAGCGTTGCTTGACGAAGACCTGGCCGACTGGGCTTTCGCCGTCTGCCGCCGGCTGGGCGACGCAGTCGCGCCGCGGGTCGATGGCAAAGCGCGCCGCCAAGAAGCTGCCGAGCTTGTAGGCCTCGCGGCGGCTGCGCAGCTCGCCGTCGCCCTGATCGGGTCGGTAGTCGGGTCGCGGGTCGCTGACCATGCGGATCGCCCTCAGGATCCCAGCGTCATCGAACAGCGCCGAGACCACGACCGGGAACGCGAGCTCGGCGGTGCCGGCGAGCCGCGGCAGCTCCTCGACCCGGCCGTGGGCGCGTGCAATATATTCCTGCTCGTCGTCATATTCGAAATAGACCTCGCGCAGGCCGCTGGCATCGCGCCCGCAGGCGGCGTAGGTGCTCCAGCCCGCGAGCTGCTGCAACGGCGGCCCACCGTCGCTGCCGCAGGCGAAGCCCTTGAAGGCATCGGGCGGCGGCAGCGCCGTGGCGGGCGCACCGAGCGGCAGATCCCACACCGTGAGGCGCCTCGGCTCCGCAGCAGCGAGCGGCCCCGCGAGCAGCGCCGCGCCGAGCCAGAGCGCGGCTTGCCAGGCTACTTGATGGTAATGCACACCGCGACGTCCTCGCCCCAAAAGGCCACGCACTTGTCGCGGGTCATCGGCCCCTGGCCGATCACCTTGGCAGCCAGGAAATCGGTTACGGCCTCGATCTCGCGCGGCTGCAGCGGCGCCGCCGGATCGGCCAAGGTCAGGCCGTCCTTCTGCAGATCGGCCAGCGTCATGCCGAAGCAGCGGCCGTCGCTGTAAGCGAACTTGTCGAAGGCCGGCATGCCGCGTCCCGGCCGGCCGCACTTGATGGCGATCACCAGTGCGTCGCGGTCGAGCCGGGTCTCGCGCAGATCGGCGCCGTCGGGCAGCTGGCTGTCCATCTTGCGGCCGTCGCCGGCCCAGCCGTGGCAGCCCTGGCATGCCCCCTTGTTGCGCCAGATCTCGGTGCCCAGCGCGACGTTGCCCTGCGCCGCAGCTTGTGATGCAGCGTGAAGCACCATCACCGCGATTGCCACCGCTCCCCACCGCATGTCCGACCTAGTTCAGCGCGAACACGAACAGGTAGGAGCTCGCCTGCAGATTGTCGAACTTCACCGGGTGGACGTGGCGGCCGCCGGTCTCGACCGCGAGATACTGCTTGGGCCCGATCGCGTACGTCACTGGCGCCGCCTTGAGCGGCGTGCCGACGTTGAAGCGCCACAGCTCCTCCAGGGTCTCGTCGTTGTAGGCGACGATCGCGCCGTCCTGCAGCGCGGTGAACAACAGTCCGCCCGCGGTCGCCAGCGCACCCGAGCGGATCTCGATCTCGGTCGTCGTCTTGGCGAGCAGCTTCTGCCCAGGCACGTCGACCGCCGTGATGCCGCCATAGTAGAGGTCGCTGTTGAACGCCCGGCTCGGCGTCTTCTTGCGGTCGAGCCCACCGGCCGGCGACAGGTAGGCCTGCGCGCCGACGCTGGTCGCGAAGCAGCCCTCGATGCCGACGCCGTAGGCGATGCGCTTGGCCGGATTGTAGGCCGCCGGCTGATGCGACACGCCGCCGTGCCAGGTCGGACACGCGCGCTTGGCCGGCTCGCCGCGCAGCGGGCGCGTCTCCGGCAGGTAGACCTGGACGTCGCGCTTCGGATCGTATTCGACCGGCTTGCCGGTCTTGGGATCCAAGCCCTTGGTCCAGGTCAGGTCGTTGACGTACTTGAAGCCGCCGATGAACGCGCCGGTCGTCCGGTCGAGCGTGTAGAAGAAGCCGTTGCGCCCGAAATGCACCAGCGTCTTGCGCTTCAGCCCGCCGATCTCGGCGTCGAGCAGGATGTGCGAGCCGACTTCGTCGTAGTCCCAGGACTCGTTCGGCGTGTATTGGAAATGCCAGGCGAGCTTGCCGGTATCGAGGTTCAGCGCGACCGCCGAGTTGGTGTAGAGATTGTCGCCCGGGCGCGCCTGCGGGTCGTATTGCGGCACCGGATTGCCGGTGCCGTAGATCACCAGCCGGGTCTCGGGGTCGTAGTGGCCGGTCTGCCAGATGCCGCCACCGCCGGTCTTCCAAGCGTTGGTGCTGTCCTTCCAGGTCTCGCCGCCGGGCTCCTCGGGCGACGGCACGACGTACCAGCGCCATAGCTCCTTGCCGGTGCGCGCCTCGAGCGCGGCGATCCAGCCGCGCGTGCCGGCGTCGCCGGCGCCATTGGTGACGATCAGCCTGCCCTCGATCGCCATCGGCGCGGCGAAGAAACGCTCGGCGGTGCCGAACGCATCGACCTTGCCGATCTGCTGCTCCCAGACGATCTCGCCCGAATCGCGATTCATCGCGACGACCCGACCGTCGACCAGGTTCGAGATCACCAGGTCTTCCCACAGCGCGATGCCGCGGGTGCGCGGCGCGTTGCCGGCGTGCTGCACGCCCGGGTCGGCCGTCCAGACGAACACGCCCTTGCCGGGATCGCGCGCGTCGATCTTGTAGACCGTGCCCCAGCCGTCGCCGGTGTACATGAAGCCGTTGTCGATCAGCGGGTTCATCTCGTTCTCGGGCCCGTTCTGGCCGACGTCCGCCATGCCGCCAAGCGCCAGCGCCCAGGCCATGCGCAAGCCCTTCACGCTATCGCGGTTGATCTGGGTCAGGCGCGAGTAGCGCATGCCGGCGTAGTCGCCGTTCATCATCAGCCAGTTCTGCGACTCGTTCTGGGCGTTGAGCAGGCGATCGCTATTGACCGTCATGCGGTAGTCACGGCGCTGCTGCGCCTCGGCGGACCCGGCCGCGGTCATGGCGACGAGCAGCAATCCGCCCCAAAGCGCGCGTGCGATCGCCATTTCCCCCACTCCTCGTCTTCTTCTGGGGGCAGTCTAGCCGGCGTGCCGGCGCTCAAAAAGAGAGGTGAATCCCACCGCCGTAGATGCCGATCGCCGCGATCGGACGTCAGCGAGCGGCCCACAGCATGCCGCGCTTCAGGATGGTGCGCATCTCGGGCACGTCGAACTCGCGCGCGACGTGGCCGAGCGAGCTGTAGAACACGCGACCGGCGCCGAAACGATGCTTCCACACCACCGGCATGACGACGCCCTTGGTCCACGGTGCGTGCTCGCCCATGAAGGTCGTGGTCGCCAGCACCTCGATCGCGGGATCGACGTGCATGTAGTACTGCTCGGAGCGGTAGTCGAAGTCTTGAATGCCTTCCATCACGGGATCGTTGCGACGCGCGACGTTGACGCGATAGTCGATGATGCCGCCGGGGTGGGCGACCCACTGGCCGCCGCACATGAACTGGTAGTCGACCGAGTCGCGGAAGGCGTCGCACATGCCGCCGTGATAGCCCGCGAGCCCGACGCCGCCGCGGATCGCCGCGTTGAGGTTGGCGGCCTCCGGCTTCTCGATCTTCGACATCGTGCAGATCGGCACGATCAGGCTCAAGTTGGCGATCGCGGGATCGGCGAACGCGCTCGTCGACGTGCCGATATGGACCTTGAAGCTTTCGGCCTCGAGCATGTCGGCGATGATCTTGGCGCATTGCTCGGGTTCGTGGCCGTGCCAGCCCATCCATACGATCAGCGCTTCGCGCATCATTGTCTCCTGTCGAGTTCAGGGTTTACCGCAGAGGCCGCGGAGAAGCGCAGAGGCAACAGCATCGTCATTGCGAGCGCAGCGAAGCAATCCAGACGGCCCTCTGGATTGCTGCGTCGCTGCGCTCCTCGCAATGACGGTAGGGTAAGCACGCACCTCTGCGTTCCTCCGCGCTCTCCGCGGTTCATTGCTTGCATCAATCCAGCGTGCCCTGCTCGAGGTCGGTCGGCAGCATGGCGGGGCGCTCGGGGCGGCTTTCGATCGTGACGTGGGCGCCGTGCGCCGAGGAGACCTGGAAGGCCTCCATGACCTCGAGCACGTGGAAGGCGAGATCGCCCGAGGCGCGGTGCGGCCGCTTGGCCCGGATCGCATGCGCCATGTCGGCGGCGCCGATGCTGCGGTAGTTGCCGTCGGCGTAGCGATGCTGGGTCGGCATCGCCTCCCAGTCGACGCCGGCCTGCGCCAGCATGATGTCGCCGCCGAACTTGTTGGGGTCGGGCACCAGCATGCTCGCCTTGGTGCCGTAGAGCTCGATCGGCAGGTGGCGATGCTTGGGCACGTCGAAGCTCATCGCGACCGAGACCGTCGCGCCCGACGCGAACGCGAGCGTGCCGGCGACGTGGGTCGTGACCTCGACCGGCACGCGCGTGCCGGCGAGCGGCTCGCTCGTGATGATGCGCTCGGCGCGCGCCTTGGTCGCGAAGCCGGCGACCCGCGCGACCGGTCCCAGCAGGTTGACGAGCGCGGTGATGTAGTACGGCCCCATGTCGAGCATCGGGCCGCCGCCGGTCTGGTAGTAGAACGCCGGCGCGGGGTGCCAGCGCTCGTGGCCCGGGCACATGAAGAAGGCGGTGCCGGCGACCGGCTTGCCGATCGCGCCCTCGTCGACCAGCAGGCGGCAGGTCTGATGCGCGCCGCCCAGGAAGGTGTCGGGCGCGCACCCGACGCGCACGCCGCGGGCCCGCGCCGCCTCGAGCAAGGGCCGCGCCTCGGCGACCGAGATGCCGAGCGGCTTCTCGGAATGGACGTGCTTGCCAGCCTCGACGACGCGGCGGCTGACCGCGACGTGCGCGATCGGGATCGTCAGGTTGACGACCAGCTCGATCGCCGGATCGGCGAGCAGCGCGTCGACGCTCATGGCCTTGAGGCCGAAGGCGCGCGCCTGCGCCTCGGCGACCTCGGGCCGGATGTCGGCCAGGCCGCGAATGTCGAGGATGGGAAAGCCGCGCGCCGCCTTGAGATAGGCGCCGCTGATTACCCCGCAGCCAATAATGCCGACCCCGACGCGCTCCATGCCCGCTCCTCCCTGCCCACTCGCCGCCGCGGCGTATTCGTGGGAAGCCGCGGCGCGCGCGCCCCGGTGCCGGCTAGATTGACAACCCCGCGCACCGAGCGCCAGATTTTCCAAACCCGACGGGAGGAAGCGAGATGGCCACGCGACAGCTGCTGGCAGCCGGCGCCCTTGTACTCGCCGGCTTGGCGACGCCGGCGGCGGCCCAGGTCACGGTCAAGCAGCTCCACGTCGAGCAGAACCCGAACGCCAGCGGCTACTGGAACGACTTGGCGCGCAAGTACGAGGCCGGGCATCCGGGGGTCAAGCTCGACGTCCAGTATCTCGAGAACGAGGCCTACAAGAAGAAGCTCACGACCCTGCTGCAGTCGTCCGACCGGCCGCAGATCATCTACAGCTGGGGCGGCGGCGTGTTGCGCGAGCAGATCAAGGCCTGCGTCATCGAGGACCTCAGCGGCGCCATGGACTCGAGCTGGCGCAGCCGCTTTAGCGCCGCCGCCGTGCAGGCCTACACCGTCGACGGCAAGGTCTGGGGCGTGCCGATGCACACCTCGCAGGTCGGCTTCTTCTACAACAAGGAG
>JACQAI010000131.1 GCA_016195115.1 Pseudomonadota bacterium | reverse complement strand
GCAAGGAGTGCGGCGTTGCCAGCACGACCGCGGTGACCGCCGGATCGCACAGCACGTCGGCCAGGCTTTCGGTCGGCGTGAACCCGTGGGCGGCGGCGTAGTCGCGGATTTTGTCGATGCCGCGATCGACGCCGCGCACGAAGCGCAAGCGCTCACTCTTGCCCTGGACTTCTTCGACGAAGCCCTGGCCCCAGCGGCCGAGCCCGATGATCGCGGCGTCGATCATGAGGGCGCCAGCCGGTAAACGCGCGCGGCGGTGTCGTGGAAGATCGCGCGGCGCTCGGCCGGCGTACACGCCGCCAGGCATTCGCGCATCACCGCGACGATGCGCGCGTACGTGGTCCACAGCTTTTCGATCGGCAGGTTGCTGCCGAATAGGCAGCGCGCGGCGCCGAACAACGCGACGGTCTCCTCGATCACCGGCCGCCACAGCGCGACCGCGCATTGATGCTCGAAGGTACCGAGGCCGGACAGCTTCGAGACCACGTTGGGGCAAGCGGCGAGCGCCGCCATGCCGCGGCGCCAGCGCGCCCAGCCGTCGGGGCTGCGATCCTCCAGCATGCCGGCATGCTGCAGCACGAAGGTGACGCCGGGGAAGTCGCGCGCCAGCGCGGCGGCATCGTCCATCTGGCTGGCGAACACCTGCAGGTCGAAGCTCAAGCCGCGCGTCTCGACCTCCCGCAAGCCGGCGCGCCAGGCCGGGTCGTTCATCCGATCGGGCCGCGACGCGAAGCGGTAGAGCGCTTTCTCATGCCAGTGCAGCTGCTGGCGCACGCCGCGCAGATTGGCGTGCGCCAATTCGCGGTCGAGCGTGTCGGCGACGTCGGGCGCGCTGAGATCGGCGTAACCGACGATGGCGTGAGGGAAACCGTGGCGGTCGGCGAGCGACTGCACCCACGAGACCTCGTCGATTTCGGCCTTGGGCGCGACGTTGACCTGGACGTAGACCGATTTCACCACGCCGACCGCCACGGCCTCGGCGAGGTACTCGGCAATCGGGTAGTCGCGGCGCAGCGCCTGGTAGTCGCCGAAGATGCGCGGCACCGGCGGCCCGGCGAGCCATGGCAGATCATGGAGCCGCCAGATGTGATGATGCGCGTCGATGATCGGCTCGGGCATGGCGTGCCCCCAATTTTGGGCGTCACTCCGGCTTGAGGCCGGCCTCCTGTGCGTCGCGCGCCCACTTGGCGATCTCGGTTTTGATGTAGGCGGCGAACGCGTCGGGTCCGAGCGGCCCGGCATCCAGGCTCATCTTGGCGAGCTGCTCACGGGTCTCGGGCTTTGCCATGAATTTCGCGGAGGCCTGGTGAAGCGTGTCGATGATTCGGCGGCAGATCAGGCGCCAACGGCGAGCGCTGCTGCGCCGTGATGCCGAGACCCTTGAGCTTGCCGCCGCGGATCTGCGGCAGCGACACCGCGAAATCGGCGAAGGTCAGCGAGACCTGGCCCGAGATCGTGTCATTGACCGCCGGCGGGATGCCCTTGTAGGGCACCTCGATGACCGGGAACTTGCCCATCGATTTCAGCTTGGCGAGCGACACCTGGCCGCCGGCGGTGCCGTAGCCCGCGGTCAGCGTGCCGCTTTCGCGGGCGTAGACCAGGAAGTCCTTCACCGTGTTGGCGGGGAAATCCGGCTTGACGAGCAGGATCATGGGCGAGGTGACCAGGCGCATGATCGGGGTGAAATCCTTGCCCGGGTCGTAGGTCAGGTTCTTGACCAGCGCCGGCGCCGCGGCACCCGTGGTGTTGGTCGTCATCAGCAGCGTATAGCCGTCGGGCGCGGCGCGCGCGACCTCGCCCGCCGCGATGGTGCCGAGCGCGCCCGACTTGTTGTCGACCACGAAGCCTTGACCGAGCGCCTGCGCCAGGTCCTGGCCGATCAGGCGCGCGATCAGGTCGGGGCCGGAGCCGGCGGGAAAGCCGACCACCAGCTTGACGGTACGGGTCGGATAGCTCTGCGCCGCCGCGGGCGCGATCATGAGCAGCGCGGCGACGGCGCCGTACAACCATTTCATCAACGATTTCCTCCTGAATTGGACGACAGAATACGACGACAGAGGACAGAGGAAAATCAAATCTGTCGTCTGTTCTCTGTCGTCTGTCGTCTGCTACGCTCCCGGCATGCTTGATCTCGGGCGCACCCTGATGGCCAGCGCCGAGCGCAGTCCAAACGCGCTCGCGATCGTCGACGGCGCGCTCCGGCTCAGCTATCGCGACTGGCGGGCGCGCATCCTCGGCCTGGTCGGCGGCCTCGATGCGCTCGGCCTCAAGCCCGGCGACCATCTCGTGACCGTGCTGCAGAACCGTTGGGAGGCCGCCGCGCTGCACTGGGCCTGCCAGCTCGCCGGCGTCATCGTCACACCGCTCAACTGGCGCGCCAAGGCCGACGAGCTCGACTACTGCCTGGCCGACGCGGACGCGCGCGCGCTGGTGTTCCAGGACGCCGCCGTCGAAGCGGTCGCGGGCGCCGCCGCGGCCGGTGCGTTGCCGCGCATCGCGGTCGGCGGCGCCCCCGGCGGCAGCTACCGGTTCGACCAGTTGCTCGATGCCGCGCCGGCGGTCGACGTGCCGCGCGCGACCGCCGAGGACATCTCCCTGATGCTCTACACCTCGGGCACCACCGGGCGGCCCAAGGGCGTGCCGCGCCGCCATCGCGCCGAGCGCGCCGCTGCCGTGGCGCACGTCGCGCAGAACCTCTACGCGCGCGGCGAGCGCACGCTCGGCGTGATGCCGCTCTACCACACCATGGGGGTGCGCTCGCTGCTCGCCATGACCTTGATCGACGGCTGTTTCGTGTGCCAGCACCGTTTCGACGCGGGCGCCGCGCTGGCCGAGATCGCGCGCGAGCGCGTGACGACGCTCTATCTGGTGCCGACACTCTATCACGACCTCGTGCACCATCCCGACTTCGCGCGTACCGATGTGGCGTCGGTGCGCAAGCTCGGCTTCGCCGGCGCGCCGATGACCGACGCGCTGCTCGGAAAGCTCAAGGCAGCGTTCCGCCCCGAGCTGTTCGTCAACCACTACGGCTCGTCGGAGATCTACACCTTCACGATCAACCCCGACGCGCCGGCCAAGCCGGGCTCGGCCGGCAAGGCGGGCTTGAACGAGGTGATTCGTGTCGTCCGGCTGGGCGCCGACGATCCCGGCGACCGCGCGGCGGTCGGCGAGGAGGGCGAGATCGTGTGCAATCTCGACGGCGACGAGGCGTTCGAGGGCTACTGGCGTCGCCCCGACGCCGACACCAAGGCGCTCAGGGGCGGCTGGTATTTCACCGGCGACATCGGCTACGTCGATGCCGACGGCGACCTGTTCGTGACCGGCCGGGTCGACGACATGATCATCACCGGCGGCGAGAACGTCTCGCCGGTCGAGATCGAGAGCTTGCTGTCGCTGCACCCGGCGGTCGCCGAGGTCGCGGTGGTCGGTCTGGCCGATGCGCGCTGGGGCCAGCGCGTCGTCGCTTTCATCAAGCGCGCCGGCGCGGTCGACGGCAGCGCGCTCGACAGCCATTGCCGCGAGTCCGGCCTAGCCA
>JACQAI010000130.1 GCA_016195115.1 Pseudomonadota bacterium | reverse complement strand
TCCTCGAGCGAGCAACCCCGAGATGTCCGTCACGCCGCAACCTGATGTACGCTTAATAGATGCCCCTCATCCCCCAACCCAACCGATCTGGAATCGCCAGGCGCTCGCCAGCGAGAATAAAGCGGCTTCCGCGACCGCGCTCGGCATCGGGGCCCGCTTCACGGTGATCGACCAGATCTCGGGTGCGATCGAGGTCGCCAAACCGCTGACGCGCAACGTCGCGGCCGAGGGCGACCGCGACCCCCGGGTGTTTTTCTCCTTGGTGGCGCGGTTCTGACGCGCTACATCGCGCCTGCGCGTCGGTTGTCCATCGTGAGCCATGAGCGTCGTCACCCGTTTCGCCCCCTCCCCGACCGGCTACCTGCACATCGGCAGCGCGCGCACCGCGCTGTTCAATTGGCTGTTCAGTCGCCACCACGGCGGCAAATTCCTGCTGCGCATCGAGGACACTGACCGGGCGCGCTCGACGCCCGACGCGGTCCGCGCCATCCTCGACGGCCTGAGCTGGCTTGAGCTCAACTGGGACGACGAGGTCGTCTACCAGTTCTCGCGCATCGAGCGCCACGCCGCGGTGGCCCATGAGCTGCTGGCCAAGGGGCGCGCCTACAAGTGCTTCGCGACGCCGCAAGAGCTCGAGGCGATGCGCCAGGAAGCCCGTGCCGCGGGCCGCTCCATGCGCTACGACGGGCGCTGGCGTGACCGCGACCCGAGCGAGGCGCCGGCCGGGGCGCCCTACGTGATCCGGCTGCGCGCCCCGACCGAGGGCGCGACCACGGTGACCGACCTGGTGCAGGGCGAGATCACCGTCGACAACGTTCAGCTCGACGACATGGTGCTGCTGCGCAGCGACGGCACGCCGACCTACATGCACTCGGTCGTGGTCGACGATCGCGACATGGCGATCACCCACGTGATCCGCGGCGACGACCATCTAACCAACACGTTTCGCCAGAAGCAGCTCTACGAGGCTTGCGGCTGGCCGGCGCCGACGTTCGCGCACATACCGCTGATCCACGGTCCGGATGGCGCCAAGCTGTCGAAGCGCCACGGCGCGCTCGGAGTCGAGGCCTATCGCGACATGGGCTACCTGCCCGAAGCCCTGCGCAACTACCTGCTGCGGCTCGGCTGGGCGCATGGCGACGAGGAGATCATCCCGACCGAGCGCGCGGTCGCCTGGTTCGACCTGGACGCGGTCGGGCGCTCGCCGGCGCGGTTCGACATCGCCAAGCTGCAGAACCTCAACGGCCACTACATCCGGGAGCGCCGCGACGCTGAGCTGACGCGCCTGGTGGCGCCAGCGCTCGAGGCGGCGCTCGAGGCGCCGCTGACCGCGCCCCAGCTCGGCCGTCTCGAGGGCGCCATGCCGGGTTTGAAAGCGCGGGCCAAGACTCTGGTCGAATTGGTTGAATCCGCGAAATTTTATGTCGCCAGCAGGCCGCTGCCGATCGATCCGAAGGCAGCCGCGCTGTTGACCAGCGGCGGCCGCGCCACCCTGCGCCAGCTGGCGCCCCAGCTCTTGGCACTAGCCGACTGGAGCGCGCCCGCCCTCGAGGCGGCGGTGCGGTCGTTCGTCGCGGCGCAGCAACTCAAGCTCGGGGACGCCGCGCAGCCCCTGCGCGCCGCCCTGACTGGCTCGCTGGTCTCGCCGCCAATCTTCGAGGTAATGGCGGTTTTAGGCCGCGACGAGACCCTGGCGCGCCTAGCCGATCAGGGCGGCGATTGATTCCGCCTAGGCCGAGTTTTATGCTGCACCACAGCGAAGCCTTGGTCGGCCCATAAGCTGCTGAAAAAGACACCGCGGGGCGGCCCAGAACGGCAGGAGAAACGATCCCATGACCAGTGGCGCCCGCAGCAACCCCGCGACCGTCAACGAGACCGTCACGGTCACGGACAACACGACCGGCAAGAAAGCCGATCTTCCGCTTCTGAGCGGCACGATCGGCCCCAAGGTGATCGACGTCCGCAAGCTCTACGACCACCTCGGCTACTTCACCTTCGATCCGGGCTATATGGCGACCGGCTCAACCGAGTCGACGATCACCTACATCGACGGCGACGTCGGGGTGCTGATGCATCGCGGCTACGCGATCGAGGACCTCGCCGAGCATAGCGACTTCATGGAGGTCTGCTATCTGCTGCTCAACGGCCACCTGCCCGGCAAGTCGGAGAAGGAGGAGTTCGAGCACTCGATCACCTACCACACGATGGTGCACGAGCAGATCAGCCAGCTGTTCCGCGCCTTCCGCCGCGACGCCCATCCGATGGCCGTGATGGCCGGCGTGGTCAGCTCGATGGCGGCGTTCTATCACGACTCGACCGACATCCATGATCCGAAGCAGCGCGAGATCGCGTCGCACCGGCTGGTCGCCAAGATGCCGACGATCGCCGCCATGTGCTACAAGTATTCGGTCGGCCAGCCCTTCGTGTATCCGAAGAACGACCTCGACTATGCGTCGAACTTCCTGCGCATGTGCTTTGCGGTGCCGGCCGAAGAATACAAGCCGAACCCGGTGCTGGCGCGCGCCATGGACCGCGTCTTCATCCTGCACGCCGACCACGAGCAGAACGCTTCGACCTCGACGGTGCGGCT
>JACQAI010000129.1 GCA_016195115.1 Pseudomonadota bacterium | reverse complement strand
GCGAGCAGGCTGCATACGACATAGGTCGATGTCGTGATGCGATCGACCGGCACGCCCGACAGATAGGCGGCCTCGCGGCCGCCGCCGGTCGCGAACACGTAGCGGCCGTAGGGCGTGTGGTGCAGCACCCAGGACAACAGCACGAGCAGCAGCGCCGGCACCCAGACCAGATAGTGGACGCCGAGCAGCCGTTCGACGCCGAACGCGACGAATGACGCGGGAAGGCCGACGTCGCCGGTGATCGGCTGCCCTGCGGTCATCAGGAACACAACACCGCGCACCAGCACCATGGTGCCGAGCGTGGTGATGAACGGGTTGACCTTGAGCCGTGTCACCGTGAGGCCGTTGACCAGACCGACCAACGCACTGGCGCCCAAGCCGGCAAGAACGCCGAGCGTGATGTTCGTTTCGATCATGATCTCGGCGGCGACGCAGCCCGACAGCGCCGCGACCGAGCCGACCGAGAGGTCGAAACCGCCGCCGATCACCACAAACGTCATGCCCATGGCGATCACCGCCATCACCGAGCACTGCACCAGGATGTTGGAGAGGTTGAGCGGCGACATGAAGCGGTCGGTCAGCAGGGCGGTCGCGGCGCACAGCACGATCAGGGTGACGATCGGCGCCTGGCCACCGAGCGTCAGGCGGCGCGGCCGCGCCGGGGTTTCCAGGCGATCGCGTTCGGCGACCATATCAGCCGCCGAGCACGCGGCGCAGCGCGGCCTCGCTGAGGGCATCGCGCTGGCCGAGCTGCGCGACGATGGCGCCGTCGCGCAGCGCCACCACACGGTCGCTCAGGCTCAGGAGCTCGTCGAAATCGGCGGTGGTCAGCGCGACGCCGCCGCCGCGCCGCGCGAAGTCGCGGATCAGGCGGTGGAGCGCCGCCTTGGCGGCGATGTCGACGCCTTGGGTCGGCTCGTCGAGCAGCAGCACGCCGACCTTGGCGGCGAGCCACTTGGCGAACACGACCTTCTGCTGGTTGCCGCCCGACAGCTCGCGCACCGGGCGGCCGGGATCGCGCGGCCGGATGTCGAGCGCCGTCATCAGCTCGACGACGACGCGGTCGATCGCACGGTCGTCGACCCGCCAGGCGCGCGCCAGCGCGCCGAGATTGGGCAGCGCGATGTTGTCACGCACGCTGCGGCCGAGCACCAGGCCGAGCGCGCGGTCGCCCGGCACCAGGCCGATGCCGACGGCGGTGCCGTCGCGCGGCGAACCGAGTCGGATCTTTTGGCCGCGCATGCGCACGGTCTCGCGCGAAGGCTCGGCGCCGAACAGCTGGCGCAGGAAGCGCGAGGTGCCGCTGCCCAGCAGTCCGGCAAGCCCGACGATCTCGCCTTCATGGACCGCAAAGCCGTCGGCGCGCTCGAACAGCGCCGCGGCGGCGCTACCGGCGCCGCCGCGTACCGTCTCGAGCGCACGTCCGGTCATGTGCTGGATCAGGCTGTCGGTGTCGAAGGCGCCGCGCGTCCCCGCATAGACGATGCGGCCGTCGCGCAGCACCGTGCAGCGGTCGGCGATTTCGACGACCTCGGCCAGGCGATGCGACACGTAGACGATCGCAACGCCGCTGGTCTTGAGCCCGCGTAGAACCTCGAACAGCGCGCCGACCTCGCGCGCCTCGAGCGCCGCGGTCGGCTCGTCGAGGATCAATACCCGGGCCCGTTGACTCAGCGCGCGGCCGATCGCGACCAGTTGGCGCTCGGCGAAGCTCAAACGGTCGACCCGCTGGTCGAGCGCGACGCGCACACCCAGCGTATCCAGCGTGCGCCGCGCCTGCGCGGTCATGGCGCGGCGGTCGACGCTGAGGCGGCGCGTCGGCAGATGCCCGAGCATGATGTTCTCGGCGACCGACAGGGCAGGGACCAGGCGCAGCTCCTGCGGGATCACGACGATGCCGGCGGCGAGCGCGGCGCGCGGATCGGCGAGCCGGCGCGGCGCACCGTCGAGCCGCAGTGTCCCGGTGTCAGGCTGATGGGCGCCGCCCAGAATCTTGATCAGGGTCGACTTGCCGGCGCCGTTTTCGCCGACCAGGGCGTGGATCTCGCCGCCGGTCAGCGCGAACGAGACGTCGGCGAGCGCCTGGGTCGCACCGAACCGCTTCGAGACGTGGTCGACGGCGAGACGCGGGTCGGCCATGGGGCTCCTGGTCAGCGCGCGACCGGCGCGCCGACGCACCGCGCGACGTCGCGGCGAAACCGCAGCGTCGGCTGGGCGGCGGGATCGATGTCCTGCATGGCGGCCTCCTCGAGCCGGCAGCACGATAGCGCACGACCGCGCCCCGGCAATCTCGGCGCCGTCCTGCAACGCCGTACCGCCGGGCGCGTTGTTATCCTCATTGAATCCCGGTGATTTTCCAAGAATTGCAGGCAAAGTTTGACCATTCGGGTGGCCCGGTGTGTATTCGCCGCACAACCATCATGATCGCAGTGCGCGTATTTCGACCCCTCGTTCCGACACTGGCGCGTGAGCCGGCGTGACCGTCGGCGGCGATCCCGCAGCGGCGGCGTCGGGCCCGGCATTGGGCACGGTCGGGCGTCTGCTGCCGCCTCTCGGCGGCCTGGTCGGCTTCTTCGGGCTGTGGGAAGCGCTGGCGCGCGCCGGACTGGTGGCCGAGACCTTGCTGCCGGCGCCGAGCGGCCTGCCGGCGGCGTGGTTGTCGGAGCTGCGGGGCGGCTACTGGGGCGACGCGGTCATCGGCAGCCTGTCGCACTATCTCAGCGGCCTGGTGCTGGGGTCGGGCCTCGGCCTCGCGCTCGGTGTCGCCTGCGGCTTGATCACCGGTCTGGAGACCACGCTGTCGTGGGTGGTGCGCGTGCTGCGGCCGATCCCAGGCCTCGCGTGGGTGCCGTTCGCGATCATCTGGTTCGGCATCTCGCCGGTGGCGGTGACCTTCATCATCGGCATCGCGGTGTTCTGGATCAATTACTTCGCGGCGCTCGGCGCGGTCCGGGCGGTCGAGCGCGACCTCATCGAGGTCGCCCAGGCGTTCGGCCACGGCGCGCTGTGGGGCCGGCTGCGCAAGGTCGTGCTGCCGGCGGCGCTGCCCGGCATGCTGAGCGGCGTGCGCACGGGGCTCGGCCAGGCCTGGATGGCGGTGGTCGCGGCCGAGCTGTTCGGCATCCCGGGCATCGGTGCGCGCATGATGCAGGCGGCCAGCCTGCTGGCGACCGACCTGGTGGTCGTCTACATGCTGACCATGGCGCTGCTCTACGGCATCACGGACACGCTGTTCGAGCTGGTGCGACGGCGGGCGCTGGCATGGCAGCCGTAGCCACCCTCGACGGCATTGCGCTCGGCTTCGGCGCCGGCCCCGGCCGCGCCCTGGTGCTGGAGCATCTCGATCTGGCGCTCGAGGCCGGCCAGTTCGTCGCCGTGGTCGGCGCGTCGGGGGTCGGCAAGTCGAGCCTGCTGCGTGTGCTCGCCGGCCTGATCGGGCCGACCGCCGGGCGGGTTGCGCTGGCCGGTGCACCGTCCCGTCAACGGCGGCCGATCGGGCTGGTGTTCCAGGAGGCGCGGCTGCTGCCGTGGCGGCGCGTGCTCGCCAACGTCGAGCTCGGGCTCGAAGGCTTGGCGCTGCCGCGCGCCGAGCGCACCCGGCGCGCCGGCGCCGCGCTCGAGCTGGTCGGCCTCGCCGACTATGCCGAGCGCTGGCCCTATCAGTTGTCGGGCGGCCAGCGCCAGCGCGTCGGCCTGGCGCGCGCGCTCGCGGTCGATCCCGACCTGTTGCTGCTCGACGAGCCGTTCGGCGCGCTCGACGCGATCACGCGCGCCAGCCTGCAGGACGAGCTGCTGCGGGTATGGGAGCGCACCGGGCGCACCGTGCTGTTCGTCACCCACGACATCGCCGAGGCGGTCTATCTCGCCGACCGCGTCGTGCTGCTGGCCGGCCGTCCGGCGTCGCTCGCCGGCTCGTGGACGGTCGATCGGCGGCCGCGCGATCGCGGCTCGATCGAGCTGCTCGAGGTCGCCGAGGCGATCCGCCGCCAGCTCGCGCGCTCGATGCCGCCGACCGATCGCGCCCCGGAGTACCAGATTTGATCGGTCGCCGCGGGTTGATGATGGGCGCGCTCGCGCTGGCGCTGCCGCGCATCATGGTTGGGGCGCTCGCGTTGGCGCTGCCGCGCCAGGCCCACGCTCAGAACCGCCAGGCCCTGCGGGTCGGCTACATCCCGATCATTCCGATGACCCAGCTGTTCGTCATGGAAGGCGAGGGCTGGACTAAGGCAGCCGGGCTCGACCTCGCGCTGACGCGCTTTTCCTCGGGGCCCGCGATGGTGCAGGCGCTGGCCTCGGGCAGCCTCGACGTTGCCTATATCGGCATCGGCCCGGCGATGCTCGCGCGCGCCCGCGGCATCGACGTCAAGGTGGTGGCGGCCAACGTCATCGACCAGGTGGCGCTGATCGGCCGCGGCCGGCTGGTCGAGGCGTTCGCCGCGGCACCGACGCCGGCCGCGGCGTTCGCCGCGTTCCGCGCCGCGGCCGGGCGGCCGGCCAAGATCGCGACATTGCCCCAAGGCTCCGTGCCCGACGCCGTGCTGCGCTACTACCTGCAGGAGACCGCCCGGGTCGCCGACGCCGACGTCGAGATCGTCGGGGTCGGCGAGGAGCAGGTGCAGCAGCTGCTGCTCGCCGGCGCGGTCGATGCCGCCTCGATCCTCGAGCCGATCCTGACCATCGTGCTCGAGCGCGAGCGCTCGGCCAAGGTGATCGCGCGGGCCGACGCCATGTTCGCGCGTCAGCCCGGCGCTGTCGTGCTGGCGACCCGGGCGGCGCTGGGCGCGCAGCGCGCGGCGATCGCCGCGCTGGTGGCGCTGCACGTCAAGGCGACCGCGTTCGCGCGCGGCAACCCGGACCGCGCCGCGGCCGACGTGGTGGCGTTCATCGGCAAGGGCCTGGTCAGCGCGGCGGTGATGCGCAAGGCGCTGACCTCCGACGCCACCACCTTGATCGCCGATCCGCGCCTCATCGTCGACTCGACGCGGCTGCTTCAGGATTTCCAGCAGCGCATCGGCGCCCAGCCGACCGCCATCGATATCGATGCGCTCTTCGACTTCGGCTTCTATGATGCGGTTCCGCGCTGAACCGGTCGGATTTGACACACGTGGCCCGCATCGATCGCCGCACGCTGTTGCGCCTGGCGCCCCTGGCGGCGCTCGCCGCGCTGCGGTCGGGCCGGGCGCGCGCCCAGCAGCAGGTGCCGCTGCGAGTCGGCTACATCTCGATCTTTCCGATGACCCAGCTGTTCGTGATGGAAGGGCGGGGCTGGACGCGCGGCGTCGGGCTGCAGCTGATCCTCAAGCGCTTCTCGTCGGGGCCGCCGATGGTCGAGGCGCTGGCCGCGGGTGCCCTGGACGTCGCCTATATCGGCATCGGCCCGGCGATGCTCGCGCGGGCGCGCGGCGTCGACGTCAAGGTGGTGGCCGCCAACGTCATCGAGCAGGTCGCGTTGGTCGGTCGCGGCGCGCTGGTCGAGGCGTTCGCCGCAATGCCGGCGCCCGCCGCGGCGTTCGCGCGCTTCCGCGAGACCGCGCGCCGGCCGGCCCGCATCGCCACGCTGCCGCGCGGCGCCGTGCCCGACACGGTGCTGCGGCACTATTTGCAGGAGGTCGCCAGGATCGACGACCGCGACGTCGAGATCCTCGGCATGGGCGAGGATGAGGTCCAGGCGCGGCTGCTCGCCGGCACGGTCGACGCCGGATCGATCGTCGAGCCGATCCTCACCACCGTGCTGGTACGCGACCGCTCGGCCCGGATCCTGGCATCGCCCGCCCGGATGATGCCGCAGCATCCCGGCGCGGTCGTGCTGGTGACCAGCGCGGTGATCGCGCAGAATCGCGTCGCCGTGGCCAAGCTGGTCGATCTCCACGTCAAGGCGACCGAGGCGGTGCGCGCCGATCCCGACAAGGCGACCGCCGACATCGTCGAGTTCCTCGGCCGCGGCATGGTCGATCCCGCGGTGATGCGCCGGGCGCTGACTTCGGAGGCAACCAACCTGATCGCGGACCCCGGGCTGATCGTGGAAGCCACGCGCCTGTTGCAGGCCTACCAGCAGCGGTTCGGCGCCCAGCCGACGTCGATCGACATCGACGCCCTGTTCGACTTCAGTTTCTACAAGCTCGCGGTCGGCCGCGGCTGACCCACGCGGCTTGATTTCGCCGCGCGCGCGTCCTTAGATCCGCGGCGGAGGAGTATGCGCGTCCGGTGACCGCCACGGCCTTCAAAGCCGCTGAGGGGCCCGGAAAGGTCCCTGTCAGGTTCGACCCCTGACTCCTCCGCCAGCCTTCGCTGCTGTGCAGCTGCGGCTGGCAGGCCAACCTCGCGTAGCGAAGGCTGCCCTCCGAAGCCTTGGCGAAGGAGGGCCTGGCAGTCCCGTCTGGCGCGGCCGTTAGGGCTTGAAGCCGATGTTCAGCTTGCCGAGGTTGCCCGATACGATCAGCTGGTTGTTCAAGAAGAATTTCACCGACGTGGTGGTCGGCGTCTTGCCGAACACCGAGCCCGCCGGCAGCTCGACCCGATACGAGATACCGTTGATCGAGCCGGTGGCGACGTTGGTGGCCCGGATGCTCTTCATGCTGTTGTTGACGAGCAGCTCGAGCAGGGTGCTGCCGAAGAAGCTGGTGGTCAGCTTCTGCGTCGAGGTCGGGAAGTCGTCCATCTGACGCAGGGTCGGCGCGCTGGTGCTCAGCGTGATCGGGATCGTCAGCCCGGCGCTGTTGAACTTGACGTTGATGTTGCCCGACTGGCCGCTCAGGAAGCTCGAGAAGGTCTGGCCGTTGGCCGTGCTGACCGTCACGCTGGTGCCGTTGACGGTACCGGTCGCGCTGGTCGCGGTGCCGTTGATGTGGCTGAACAGGATGGTCAGCGTGTCGCCGTTGATGAGAGCGAACAGCTGGTTGGCGAACGCGGCGGCGGTCAGCGATGCGGTGGCGTCCTGGGCGAACTGCTTGGTCGCGTTCGACTGCGCGATGCTCTGCGCCAGCGAGAGGAGCATCGTGTTGTTGGTGGGGTTCACGCCCACGACCGTCATACTCACCGACTCGGTTGTCGGCGTGGTGACGATCTGGGTCAGGCCGCCGCCCGAGGACTGAACGCTCGACTCCGAGGGCGGTGACGAGGCGCCACCGCTGCTGCCGGATTTCGGCGCCAGCGAGCCGCTTATTTCCAAGAGCTGCTGCTTGGTCAGGAAGACGGGCACCGAGGCGGGCAAGCCCGGTCCGGCGATCAAGATCACGTAGTTCGGCTTGTTCACGGTCTGCGGCCCGCCGCTCTGACCCCTGACCGACATCTCCTTGCCGTAGACCATGGCGGCTTTGGTCTGGCCGCCTTGGATATGCGAGACGATGCCGACTGCGCCGCGGATGCCGATGGTGCCGGTCGGCGTGTTGACCGTCACCGGCTCGCTGTTGGGGATGCGGCCGCCGGTCAGCTGGATGACGCCGCGCGCCAGGGACATGACCATGCGGCCGCTGCCCTGGCTCGGATTGTAGGTGTACTCGTCGATCGTGATGTCGGCGTTGGGGCCGATCGACAGGTTGGAGCCGTCGTTGAACAGGACCTGGGTGAGGCCGTCGGCGCTGGTCTGGATGCGCTCGTTGCGCGCAATGTTGGCACCCAGGTTGAGGACCCGGGTCTGACCGCTGGGCGGCGTACCCTGCGCAGTGGGGTTGACCGCCGAGGTGACGCCCGCCTGCTGGGCGACCACAGGGCCGTTCGACCAGAGCAGGACACCCGCGGCGACACCGGCGGCGAGCCAGAGCTGCTGCTTCATCGACATGTTTGTCATCCCCTAGAAGCTCCAGATGAACAGGACTTGGCCCGAGAAGTTTTCGTAGCGGAAGTTTGGAATTGATGAATCGATCCAGGACTGCTGGACGCTGACGAGGGCCGACCAATCCTTGGTCAGCCCGATCGCGAGGCTGGCGCCGATGTCCCACTCTCGGTCGCGTCGCGTGGTATTCGGATCGACCAGCGCGTCGGCTTGCGAGTAGTCGGTCCGGACGTGGGCGAAATAGGCGTTGGCGCGCCAAGTCTGACCGGTCCAGCCGGGATCGAACTGCACATAGTAGTTCGGCGAGACGGCGTAGCGCCACGCGGTCTCGTAGCCCAGGTTGGCGTCGATGCGCGCCAAGCGCGTGATCAGGGCGACCGCCTGGTTGTCGTCGATGGCGTAGAACGGAGTCAGGCTGACCGATACCACCGGGCCGGTCTTGTCGTTGAGACGGGCACGCAGCGCATTGTCCCGGTAGTACTCGAAATACTCGCCCTCGACCGCGCCGTTGAGCGAGAACTGGCTGGTCAGGGGGGCATTGAACGAGATGCCGCCGCCGTAGCCGGTGAAATAGTTCTGCGCCGCGATCATGGCGTCGTCGATGCGCACATAGGGGCGGATCGAGAAGGTCTCGGAGACCGCCGGCACGAACATGCGCGGGCCGCTGTCGATCGAGCCGAAGAAGGTGTCCAGCTCGTCGACATTGAACTGCTTGGCGCCGTAGGCGAAGCCGTTGGACTCCCACGTCATGCCGTCGGTGCGGTGCGGATCATAGACGTGGCCGAGCGTCCCCGTGCCAGTGAAATTGCCGTCGGACCTGCGCCGCAGCGTGGAGGATATCGGCAAGGTCACGCCGAGGATTCGCCCGATGCCGTTGTTCGGGGCGGCGTTGACGTTGGTCTGGCCGCGGATGCCGAGGCCGAGCGAGCCGGTGAAGCGGTTGTCCTGCGAGGCCTTCTCGCTGAGCGTCAGGGTCTCGCGCGCCTGCCCCGCCAGCGGGCCGGCCAGGTTCTTCTCCAGGGCGCTCGAGAGATACTCCTGGGCGCGCGCCTGGGCGCCGAGCCTGTAGTAGAGGATGCCGAGCTGCGCCCGCACTGTCGCGAGGTCGGGATTGAACATCAGCACGCGCTCGAGGGCGCCAATCGCACCCTCATAGTCGCCCTGCTGCGCGGCGACCTCGGCGAAGCGCATCGCCTTGTCGGAGTTGCCCGGATCCTGTTGCATCGCGGCAAACGCGGCGTCGTAGGCCGGAGATTTTCCGGGCGGCGGTGGCTTCGAATCCACCGCCTGCGCGAGCTGGGCGGCGCCCGACGCGCGCGGCGTCTTCTGGCGGGCGCCGTCGTCCGCGGACGCTGTCAGCGGACCGCACAGCCCGACCGCCAGACCCAGCACGGCGCAAATCAGGGCGCCCTGCGTGCGATCACTACGGTCGGGCAGAGCGCCCGCCAGGCCGCGCGAGACGCGAAAAGACTCGACCACCGCAATCTCCTTCGGCTGAAATACCCCACAACCGTATACTCTTTTCAGAGAAACAGTGTAGGTACTTCTACTGAGCGTAAAGCAATAGCCAGCAGAATCGGGCGTGTCGGGTCCGTTGCACGCCGCGGCGCAGAGCTTGACGGGGCTGCCGCGCCGATCTCTTCTGCTGTGACCTGCAATGCCGCCAGTGGGGAGGAAGCCGACCATGGCCCAGCAGACACACATTTTTGCCGGCATCGCGCGCTATCGCGGCGGCTCGCAGTTCGGCTTGTTCCGCAACGAGATCGGCAACGGCGGTTGGCAGCGGGTGACCAACGGCCTCCCCGAGGATGCCCAGGTCCACGCCGTGACGGTGCATCCCGAAGACACCAACGTGGTCTATGTCGGCAGCCACGACGGCCCGTATCGCAGCACCGATCGTGGCAAGACCTTCGAGCGCCTCAACTTCCCCGACCGTGGGGTCGAGATCTGGTCGATCCTGGTCCACCCGAAGAAGCCCAAGACCTTGTACGCCGGCGCCTCGCCGGTCGGCGTCTACCGCAGCGACAACGGCGGCGACAGCTGGAAGAAGCTGCCGGCGCCGGCCATCGCCGATCGCATCACCATGGCGTTCCCGTGCCGGGTCATGCGCTTCGCCGTCGATCCGACCGAGGCCGACACGCTCTATGCCACCGTCGAGGTCAACGGCGTGATGCGCAGCCGCGACGCCGGCGAGAGCTGGCAGGACTGCAGCGCCGATCTCATCAAGATGGCTGCCGAGAACCCGAAGCTGAAGAGCGCGATCGGCAGCAAGAACGACAGCGAGGGCATGCTCGACGGCCACGCGCTGTGCGTCAGCCCGGCGGCGCCCGGCACCGTGATCGTCGCGGTGCGCATGGGTCTGTTCCGCTCGACCGACCGCGGCGGCTCGTGGCGCGACATGGAGGTCGGCCGCTTCTCGCCGCTGACCTACGGCCGCGACATCCGGGTGTCGCCGCACGATCCGCGCGTGCTCTATGCGGCGTTGAGCGTCGCGGCGGCCAGCGAACACGGGCGGATCTATCGCTCGAACGACCTGGGCGAGACCTGGAAGCGCTTCGACGAAGGCCTCAATCCGGCCAGCACCATGATGGCGGTGACGCCGCACCCGCGCGACCCCAACCAGGTCTACTGCGCGACCCGCCGCGGCGAGGTCTTCGGCACCCAGGACGGCGGCAAGAGCTGGCAGACCTATCCGCTGCCCGACGGCGTCGCCGACTGCTACGCCATCGCCAGCGCCTGACGCCGCGCGCGTCGGCTAGGTCCAGCTCGCCAGCAGCGCCGGATCGAACGGCGCGTCGGTGTCGAGGTCGTATTCGTCGCAGGCGGCCGGCGCGTAATTGCGCTTGACGCTGTAACCGCCGCTCGCGCTCGGGCCGGCCTCGGGCGTGAGGCCGTCGACGAAGCGCGCCGGCGTTTGGATGATCTTGAGCTTGGCGCGCGCGAACGCGACGAGATCGCACAGGCCCTGCACCGTCGCCAGGAAGTGTCCGGCGCGCTCGACGAACGGCAGCAGCTGGACGAGCGGCACGTCGACCGCGAGCGTGCCCGCGATCGGCTCCTCGCGTTTCACCGCGCCGTAGTGGTTGGGCACGTTGGTCACCGGGACGAAGCCTTGGCGCTTCAGATGCGCGGCGGCATCGATCCACCACGCCGCGGACATCCGCGGCGCGGAGTTGCTGTACGGCGCGAGCAAGACGGTGCGGCCGGGCGGCAGCTCGTAGGACGTGAACAGCTGGTCCGCCGCGACCCGCGCCTGGACGGGAACCTGCGGCGGCAGCACCGGCGTGTGCATCGGCAGCCGCAGAATGAAGCGCATGAGATCCATGAAGGTGCACGCCGGGAACAGATCGAGCAGGCGGCCGTCGTCTTGGAAATGGGGTTCGAGGAAGAACGGATAGCCGGGCGCGAAGCGCTGCAGCGGCATCATGCGCGACAGACAATCGGGCGACGACGGCCGGAAGAACCGGTCGGCGCAATGGCCGAACAGGACGGTGAGGTCGGTCGGGCCATCGGTGACGATCGCGATCGGGGGATTGCCGCGGACCTGCTTGAACGCGCCCGCTAGACACAGCGCCGAGACGTGATCGCCGATATGTCCGGAGAGGAAGAAGTACCAGATCTTGTCGACCTCGATCTTCATCGTCTCGGCGATGAAGGCGCGCAGCGACAGCCATTCGTGGTAGCCGGAGGAATGCCGGTAGCGCCCGGGATAGTTGCCGTATCGAAGATCGTCGTCCGTCATGCCCGAACCCTAACGCGGCAGGGGGCGCGGCCCCCGCGAGCGCCATAACAACCCTAGCGCGGCCTGGGCACCGCCGCGCTAGTCTTTATTGGCGTTCGCGGGGCTGCCGCCCCTGCCGCGCTAGGGTCGGATCGGGAAGCTCGACAAGCCGGGCGTCAGCAGCGGCTCGGCGAGGCGCGCGAACTCGCATAACAGCGGCCGCGTATCGCGCGGATCGATGATCTCCTCGACCCAGAACGTCTCGGCGGTGCGGAACGGCGAGCGCAGCTGGTTGAGCCGCGCCTCGATCTCCTTGAGCTTGGCGCCCCGGTCGGCGGCGGCCTCGAGGTCGGCCCGGTAGGCCGCCTCGATGCCGCCCTCGAGCGGCAGCGAGCCCCAGCGCGCCGACAGCCAGGCGTAGCGCAGCGCCAGCCGGCCGGCCGGCAGATGCGCGGCGCCGGCGACGCCGAACACATTGCGCAGGATGACGCTGCACCACGGCACGGTGCATTGGTTCATCGCCGCCATCACGCGCACGCCGTGGCGGATCGTCGCGGTGCGCTCGGCCTCCAGCCCGATCGCGAAGCCCGGGCAGTCGACCAGGTAGACGATCGGCAGGTGGAAGGTCTGCGCCAGGTCGATGAAGCGCACGACCTTCTGGCAGGTATCGGCGGTCCAAGCGCCGCCGTGGTGGAACGGGTCGCTCGCCATCAGGGCGACCGGCCGGCCGTCGAGCCGCGCCAGCCCGGTGACGATCGAGCGCCCGAACATGCTGCCCATCTCGAAGAAGCTGCCGCGATCGACCACCGCCTCGATGATCGGGCGCACCTTGAAGACCTGGCGCGGATCGCGCGGGATGGCGTCCATCAGGCCGCGGTCGCGGCGCTCCGGATCGTCGTCGGTGGGCGCGGTCGGCGGCACGCCGTAGACCGAGCTGGGCAAGTACGACAGAAACCGGCGCGCGCACGCGAACGCCGCGTCCTCGCTGTCGACCGCCTCGTCGACCGCGCCGCTCTTGGTCTGGGTCTCCCAGCCGCCGAGCGCCTGCTTGTCGGGTTCGGGCACGCCGGGCGCCTGGTAGCCGAGCCGCGCCACCACCGGCGGGCCGGCGACGAACATCGCCGAGGTCTTGGTCATCACCGAGTAGTGGCTGGCGGCGAGGCGCGCGGCGCCCAGGCCGGCGACCGAGCCGAGGCCGAGCGCCACCACCGGCACGACCGCCATGTTGCCGGTCGAGTAGTCGAAGATGCCGCCGCCGCCGACCCCGCCCGGCAAATTGGCGCGGCCCGTGGTCTCGATGGTCTTGACCGAGCCGCCGCCGCCCGAGCCCTCGATGATGCGGATGATCGGCAGGCGGAACTCGGCGGCCATCTGCTCGGCCATCAGGGGTTTGGCCTTGATCGTCGCGTCAGCCGAGCCGCCCCGCACGGTGAAATCATCCCCCACGACGACGACGGGTCGGCCGTCGAGCAGGGCGCGGCCCATCACGCAGTTGCTCGGCGTGAAGGCTTCGAGGTCGCCCGCGGCGTCGTACTCCGCCTTGCCGGCGATCGCACCGATTTCGTGGAAGCTGTCGCCGTCGACCAGGCTCGCGATGCGCTCGCGGATGGTCAGCCGGCCGCCGGCGTGCTGGCGCCGGACCTTGTCGAGACCGCCCATTTCCTCGGCGAGCTGCTGGCGCCGGCGCAGCTCCTCGAGTTCCGGGTTCCAGACCATGGTGGCGCCGCTCCCTCGCATTTGCCGAACCCCTATCCTAGACTGAGGCGGCTACCGGAGGGAGGGCAGATGGCCGAGCGGGCGCAGGTCGCCGCGGCGAGCGAGCGCAACCTTCCGGGCGTGCCGGCCGGCACCGACCTGGTCGAGTGGTACTTCGAGCAGGGCTGGACCGACGGCCTGCCGGTGGTGCCGCCGACGCGCGACAAGGTCGACGCCATGGTCGCGGCGCTGGGCGGCGAGCCGCAGTACGTCGAGTGCAAGGTGCCGCCGCGCCACGGCAGCCTGACGCGCGAGGTGCTGGCGATCAATCTCGTGATGGCCGGCTGCAAGGTCGAGTACGCGCCCGTGGTGCGCGCCGCGCTGCTGGCGCTGACGACCAAGGCCTTCAACCTCAACGGCGTCCAGGCGACCACCCACATGGCCGGGCCGCTGCTGATCGTCAACGGACCGGTCGCGCGCGCGATCGGCATGAACGGCGGCTGCAACGCCTTCGGTTCGGGCAACCGCGCCAACGCCACGATCGGCCGCGCCATCCGCCTCGTGCTGCTCAACGTCGGCGGCGCCTGGCCGGGCGAGCTCGACAAGAGCACGCTCGGCCATCCCGGCAAGTACACCTACTGCGTCGCCGAGAACGACGAGCACAGCCCGTGGGCGCCCTATCACGTCGAGAAGGGCTTTGCCCCCGAGGACTCGACCGTGTTCGTAATCGCGGCCGAGCCGCCGCACTCTGTCACGAACCACGTCGCCGACGATCCCGAGGGCATCCTGGACAGTATCTGTTCGGCGATGAGCACGATCGCGCACAACAACGCGGTGTCGAGCGGCCATTGCGCGGTGGTGATCGGCCCCGAGCACGCGCGCACCATCGCGGCCAAGGGCTGGACCCGCCACGACGTGCGCTCGTATCTGTGGATGAACGCCTGGAACCTGTTTTCGGAACTTACCTTCAACCACCGCTACGGCAAGATCTACAACCGCAACCTGCCGAAGCACTATCGGCGCGAGCCCGACTCGCGCATCCCGGTGGTGCCGAGCGTCGACCACATCCATTTGTTCGTGATCGGCGGCGAGGCCGGACGCTTCTCGGCCTTCATCCCGGGCTGGGGCCACATGACGGCGCCGGTGCTGCGCAGCATCGAGGGCACCACCGGCAAGGCGCCGGTTTGCGTCGACGGCACGTGTTATCTGTAGAAGGGAATTCGTGATGGCGGGACGCAACAGCGAGATCGTGTTCGACCCGCGCGGGGTGGTCGAGACGGTGCCCGTTAGTCTGGCGCCGCGCCTGGCGCGGCTCGAGGGCGCGCGGCTCGGCGTGCTCGACAACACCAAGTGGAACGCCAACCGCCTGCTCAAGAAGACCACCGCCCAGCTGCGGGCGCGCTTCGGCTTCGCGGCGGTGAACTATTACCGCAAGGAGAGCTTCTCCAAGGACGCCGACCCCGACCTGATCAAGACGATCGCCGCCGAGAACGACGCGGTGCTGACCGCCATCGGCGATTGAGGCTCCTGCACGTCGTGCTGTACGCATGACGCCGTCGAGCTCGAAGGCCAAGGCCGCCCCGCGGCGGTCATCGTCACGACCGTGTTCCTGCACGAGGCGCACGCGCAGCGCGACGCGCTCGGGCTCACCGACCTGACGCCGGTCGTGATCCAGCACCCGCTCAGCACCTTGAGCGACGCCGAGATCGATCAGCGCGCCGCCGAAGCGGTCGACCAATGCGTCACGGTGTGGCTCGGTCGCCCGCTCCCATAGGCGGTTTGGCGCGCCCTGTGCATACTCGGATCCGCATGCGTATCGCTCCGGTCTTCGCCGCCCCCGCCCTCGTGCTGACCGGCACCGCCAGCGCCGTCGCGTCCTGTCCGGGGCCCGTCGCGTCGCGCGAGCCGCTGCTGTGGCGCGCCGCTCTCTCGGCGACCGAGGTCGGGCTGACTTATCTCGGCCATTCCAGCTTCCTGATCGAGAGCTCGGGCGGCGTCACGATCGTGACCGACTTCAACGGCTACCACCGCCCGCGCTTCACGCCGGACGTCGTGACCATGAACAACGCGCACTCGACGCACTACACCGATCATCCCGATCCCGGCATCCTGCACGTGCTGCGCGGTTGGGATCCGGACGGCGGCATGGCGGTGCACAACGTCAGCTATCGCGACGTGCACATCCGCAACGTGCCGACCAACGTGCGCGACTACGGCGGCACGCGCTACAACGGCAACTCGATCTTCATCTTCGAGATCGGCGACCTGTGCATCGCCCATCTCGGCCACCTGCACCACGTGCTGATCCCGGAGCACGTCGCCGACATCGGCCAGATCGACGTCGTGCTGGTGCCGGTCGACGGCACCTACACGCTCGATCAGACCGGCATGCTCGAGGTGCTCGACCAGCTGCACCCGCCGCTCATCATCCCGATGCATTTTTTCGGCCCGCGCACGCTCGAGCTGTTCCTGGCGCGGGTGCGCGACAAGTACGCGGTGCGACTGAGCGAGACGCCGGCCATCACGCTGTCGCGCGCGACCCTGCCCAAGCAGCCCGAAGCCTTGGTGCTGCCCGGTCACTAGCGCGGCAAGGACGAAGCTCCGCGCGCTCAGCGGGTCCGCCGATCGTAATCCGCGAGCAGCAGCCGGCCCTCCGGTCCGAAGCGCGCTACCCACGCCTCGACCGCCTCGCGGCCGGCCGCCTTGAGCGCGGTCACGAGCGCGGGCGGCACGGTGGTGGTCAGCGTCACGCGATTGGCCTGCATGCGGCCGTAGTTCTCCTCGACGCGCTTGCGGATCGCCGTCCACTGGCGCGCCTCGGTCGAGGCGGCGGCGTCGCGCACCGCCGCGCGCAGCGACTGCGGCAGGCCGTTCCAGACCGCGAGATTGATCGTCACCAGGCTGAGCGGCATGGCGTAGTTGATCGCCGTGAAGTGATCGAGATAGGGATAGAGGAGCTTTTGATTGTGCTTGGCGAGCACCCGGTCGTACTCGGCCTGGGCGGTCTCGAACAGCGCACGCGCGTGGTCGGTGGTGACCGCGACGAACGGCAGCGACGGCAACAGGAAGATCGGTTCGGCGTCGCCCAGCGCGCCGCCGTAGATGTCGGCCAGCGCCACCTTGCCGGTGGCGACCGCGGCGAGCATGTCCTTCGAGCGCAGGCCGTTGGCGCCGTCGAAACGGTGCGTGATGACGATGCGGCCGCCGGTCTTCTGGCGCACCAGGGCGCCGAAGAAGACGTCGCCTTCGCCGTGGATCGAGGTCGCGGGATATTCGTTGGGCATCTCCCACGCGATGGTCTGTGCGGCAGCCGAACGTGCGAGCGCGCCGAGAGGGCCACGCGCGCCGGGCGCGAACAAAGCGAGGCACAGTGCCAATCGAAGCAGCAGGGGCATGGTCGTCTCGGCGATGGCGGAGGAGCGCGCACCGTGGCGGCGCACCGCGGCGCTGTCAACGGTGGTAACCTTCCGGGGCGGCGGCGCGAAGCTCCGATCGTTCGGGTTGCCATAGGATCTGCTCATGCATCGCCTGCGCTCCCTGATCCTCGTCTCGACCCTGCTGGCCGGCGCGCCGGCGGTCGCCGCCGCGGGCGACGTGAGCCGTCCGATCGTGGTCGAGCTGTTCACCTCGCAGGGCTGCTCGTCGTGCCCGCCGGCGGACGCCCTGCTCGGCGAGCTGGCACGCCGCCGCGACGTGCTGCCGCTCGCCTTCCACGTCGACTACTGGGACCGGCTGGGTTGGAAGGATCCCTATTCCAGCGCCGCGGCGACCCAACGCCAGCGCGCCTACGCGCGGCTGCTCGATAGCGCCACGGTCTATACGCCCCAGATGGTGGTCGACGGCCGCACCGACGTCGTCGGCTCGTACCGCGACCGCGTAGTGCAGGCGATCGAGCGGGCGCGTGCGGCGGCGGTCGCGGTGCCGGTCGAGTGCACGGCGCAGGGTGACGGCGTACGCGTGCGCGTCGCCGGCGGCCCACCCGAGCTCGGCCGCGCCACGCTGTGGCTGATCGGCTTCGACCAGCACCGCGTCACCCAGATCGGCGCCGGCGAGAACGGTGGCCGCACGCTCGCCGAGTGGCACATCGTGCGCGGCTTCGAGCCGCTCGCCGAGTGGCAGGGCACGCCCTACGAAACCACCGTGCCGGCCGCGACCGTGGCGCGCTACGAGCGCCTCGCCGTGGTGCTGCAGGAACCCGGCGGCCGCATCCTCGGCGCCGCCACGCTCGAGAAGCAGTAGGGTTCCGTCTTACCCGTTGTCATTGC
>JACQAI010000128.1 GCA_016195115.1 Pseudomonadota bacterium | reverse complement strand
GCAACCGGGCGGCCGGCCCGCGCTTGGCGCCGGGCTCGCGCTGCTGGCGTTGATCGCGGTCGCGGGGGCGTTGCGTCAGCCCGGGCCGCCGATGCCGACCGTGTCCGGCGTGCGCCTGCGTCTCGTCCAGCCCAACATCGATCAGCAGCTCAAATGGCAGGACAGCGAGCGCGTCGCGATCTTTCGGCGGCTGCTCGAATTGAGCCAGGCGCAGGCCGCGCTGGCGCCGACCGCGATCGTCTGGCCCGAGGCGGCGACGCCGTTTCTGTTCGAGCAGTCGCCCGAGGCGCGCGCCGCCGCCGCCGCCATCCTGCCACCCGGCGCGCTGTTGATCACCGGTGCGCCGCGCGCCACCCGGCGCCCCGACGGCGCCAACGATTTCTGGAACGGCCTGGTCGCGCTCGACCGCGACGACACCGTGCGGGGCAGCTACGACAAGTTCCATCTGGTGCCGTTCGGCGAGTACGTGCCGCTCGCCGATATCCTGCCGATCCAGACGATCGCGCCGGGCGGCGGCGGCGCGTTCCGCGCCGGCCCCGGCCCGCGCACCCTGCGCCTGCCCGGCCTGCCGCCGGTCAGCCCGCTGATCTGCTACGAGGTGATCTTCCCCGGTGCCGTGATCGATGACGCCGATCGCCCCGAATGGATCCTCAACCTGACCAACGACGCCTGGTACGGCCGCTCGAGCGGGCCCTATCAGCACTTCGCCAGCGCGATCATGCGCGCGGTCGAGCAGGGCATGCCGGTGGTGCGGGTCGCCCAGACCGGCATTTCGGGCGTCATCGATCCCTACGGCCGGGTGACCGCGCGGCTCGGCCTGGGCGCAGGCGGCGTGGTCGACGCGGCGCTGCCGCGGGCCTTGCCGGAGGCCACGCCTTACCAGCGTTTCGGCGGCCCGCTCCTGGCAATTTTGCTGGCCGGCGGACTGGTTGCGGGGATCGCCGCGGGCCGCCGCGGCGGGCCCGCGCGGCCCACGCTCTAAGGGGCGACGATGGGCTGCCGGTGGGGCGGTTCCGCGGGCCGGAATCCTCTTGCGCTCGCGGCGCGGCGCGTGCACAAAACGCCGCTGCATCGCCGGGGTTGGTGCCGTCCGCGGCGCACGCCTGTGGTTTGAACCCGCATCGCCGAGGAGTGGATCGTGGCGCGAGCCGATTTTCTGTTTACCAGCGAGTCCGTGTCCGAGGGCCACCCTGACAAGGTCTCCGACCGGATCTCGGATACGGTCGTCGACCTGTATCTCGCCGCCGAGCCCCAGGCGCGCGTCGCCTGCGAGACGCTGTGCACGACCAACTACGTCGTGCTGGCCGGCGAGGTGCGCGGCCCGGCGTCGATCACGAAGGACAAGATCGAGGTGGCGGCGCGCGCGGCGATCAAAGACATCGGCTACGAGCAGGACGGCTTCCATTGGAAGAACGCCAAGGTCGAGGTGCTCCTGCATTCGCAGTCGAGCGACATCGCCATGGGCGTCGATGCCGCCGGCAACAAGGACGAGGGCGCGGGCGACCAGGGCCTGATGTTCGGCTACGCGGTCAACGAGACCGAGCATCTGATGCCGGCGCCGATCCACTATTCGCACCAGATCCTCAAGGCGCTCGCCGAGGCGCGCCATTCGGGCGCGGTCAAGGGCCTCGGCCCGGACGCCAAGAGCCAACTCACCGTGCGCTACGTCAACGGCAAGCCGGTCGGCTGCAGCTCGGTCGTCGTCTCGACCCAGCACGACGCCAAGCTCGAGCAGGACGAGGTGCGCGAGCTCGTGCGCCCGTACGTCGTGAAGGTTCTGCCGAAGGGCTGGATGTGCGAGGAGAAGAGCTTCTACGTCAATCCAACCGGACGATTTGTCATTGGGGGTCCTGATGGCGATTGCGGCCTGACGGGCCGCAAGATCATTGTCGACACCTACGGCGGCTCGTCGCCGCACGGCGGCGGCGCGTTCTCGGGCAAGGATCCGACCAAGGTCGATCGCTCGGCCGCTTACGCAGCGCGCTATCTCGCCAAGAACGTCGTCGCCGCCAAGCTCGCCGACAAGTGCGTGATCCAGGTCGCTTATGCGATCGGCGTGTCGAAGCCGCTGTCGGTCTACGTCGACACCTACGGCACGTCGAAGGTCGATGAGGAGAAGCTGAGCCGCGTGCTCCAGGAGCTCATGGACCTGAGCCCGCGCGGCATCCGCCAGCATCTCGCGCTCAACAAGCCGATCTACGCGCGCACCGCCGCCTACGGCCATTTCGGCCGCGCGCCCGAAGCCGACGGCGGCTTCAGCTGGGAGCGCACCGACCTGGTCGACCCGCTGCGCGCCGCGTTCGCCTGAGCGCGGCCGGCGGCGCCCCCAGACGGGCCGTCGACGAACGCATCTACGGCCGTCGACGCGGTCGGCCGCTGCGCGCCGCCCAGCAGCGGCTGCTCGACGACGTCTTGCCACAACTTGCCGTGCAGCTGCCCGCGACACCACCGCTCGACCTCACGGCGCTGTTCGGCGGCACGCGGCAACGCCACTGGCTCGAGATCGGTTTCGGCGGCGGCGAGCATCTGGTGTGGCAGGCGAGCCATCACCCGGATGTCGGCTTGATCGGCATCGAGCCGTTCGTCAACGGCGTGGTCTCGGCCCTCGGGCACATCAAGACCGCCGGCGTCGCCAACGTACGGCTGTGGCCCGAGCCCGCGGCGGCCCTGCTCGACGCCCTGCCCGCCGGCGCCTTCGCGCGCGTCTTCGTGCTGTTCCCCGACCCTTGGCCCAAGCTGCGCCACCACAAGCGGCGTTTCATCCAGGCCGCCAACCTCGACCGCCTGGCGCGCCTGATGGCAGCCGGGGCGGAGCTCCGGGTCGCCACCGACGACCCCGACTACGGTCACGCGATCCTGGCCGGCCTGCTCGACCACCCGGGGTTCGCCTGGCTCGCCCGCCGCCCGGCCGACTGGCGCGAGCGCCCGGCCGACTGGCCGCCGACGCGCTACGAGGCCAAGGCCCGGGCGGCCGGGCGGAACCCCATGTTTTTGCGCTTCGAGCGCCGGGGATGAGGGCCTAAGGGCCCAAAATCAGCCCCGAATCGGGTTGCAGGGGCGGACGAAATGACTATATTGGCGCCAATTCCCATAGGGTCGGATGGTCATCCGATCACTGAAAGGCAGTGGGCCGCGGGCCCACTTTTTTGTTTCTTGGATATGCCTGGTGAGGTGATGACGGCAGCGAGCGGAGCCGGCGGCGCGGTCGCAGCGAAGGTCGAGGGTCTTTTGGCGCCCGCGCTCGAGGCGTTGGGCTACGGCATCGTGCGCGTGCAGTTCAACAACGCCCGCCGCACGACCCTGCAGATCATGGCCGAGCGCCACGACGGCGCCGCCATGTCGGTCGACGACTGTGCCCAGATCAGCCGCACCGCCTCGGCCCTGCTCGACGTCGAGGACCCGATCCCCGGCGCCTACGATCTCGAGGTCAGCTCGCCCGGCATCGACCGGCCGCTGACCCGTCGCCACGATTTCGAGCGCTTCGCCGGGTTCGAGGCCAAGCTCGAGACCGACCGCCTGCTCGACGGCCGGCGACGGTTTCGCGGCCGCCTGATCGGCGTCGCCGCCGACGGCGTGATCCGCATCCGCGACGCCGGCGCGGAGTACGCCGTGCCGTTCGACGCGGTGACCAAGGCGAAACTGGTGTTGACCGAGGAATTGATCGCGCACAGCCCCGCCAAGCCGCGGCACTAGCCGTGGGCGCGGATCGGGACGGCGCCTAGAGGCCGGGAAGGAACATGGAAGCAGTTGCTGCAACGATGCGCGTCGAGATGCTGCAGGTGGCCGATGCGGTCGCCCGCGAGAAGGGCATCGATCGCGAAGAGGTGCTCCAGGCGATGGAGCAGGCCATCCAGAAAGCCGGGCGCTCCAAGTACGGCGCCGAGCACGATATCCGCGCCGAGATCGACCGCGCCAACGGCGACATCTACCTCAAGCGCTTCCGCGAGGTCGTCGAGACGGTCGAGAACGAGGCGACCCACATGACGCTCGGCGAAGCGCAGCGCCGCAACCCCGACGCCCAGGTCGGCGACTTCATCATCGACAACCTGCCGCCGATCGACTTCGGCCGTATCGCCGCGCAGACCGCCAAGCAGGTGATCGTGCAGCGCGTGCGCGAGGCCGAGCGCGAGCGCCAGTACAAGGAGTACAAGGACCGCGTCGGCGAGATCGTCAACGGCCTGGTCAAGCGCGTCGAGTTCGGCAACGTCACGGTCGATCTCGGCCGCGCCGAGGCGATCCTGCGCCGCGACGAGCTGCTGCCGCGCGAGACGTTCCGGCCCGGCGACCGCGTGCGCGCCTACATCTACGACGTGCGCCGCGAGACCCGCGGCCCGCAGATTTTCCTGTCGCGCACGCATCCGCAGTTCATGGCCAAGCTGTTCGCGCAGGAGGTGCCGGAGGTCTACGACGGCATCATCGAGATCCGCGCGGTGGCGCGCGATCCGGGCAGCCGCGCCAAGATCGGCGTGTTGTCGAACGACAGCGGCATCGATCCGGTCGGCGCCTGCGTCGGCATGCGCGGCAGCCGCGTCCAGGCGGTGGTCGGCGAGCTGCAGGGCGAGAAGATCGACATCATCCCGTGGTCGCCCGATCCCGCGACCTTCGTGGTCAATGCGTTGGCGCCCGCCGAGGTCGCCAAGGTGGTGCTCGACGAGGAGACCCACCGCATCGAGGTGATCGTCCCCGACGACCAGCTCAGCCTGGCGATCGGCCGGCGTGGCCAGAACGTCCGCCTGGCGTCGATGCTGACTGGCTGGGACATCGACATCATGACCGAGGCCGAGGAGTCCGAGCGGCGTACCGAGGAGTTCCGCGTCCGCACGGAGCTATTCATCGAGGCGCTCGACGTCGACGATGTGATCGCCCATCTCCTGGTCACCGAGGGCTTCTCCACGGTCGAGGAGATCGCTTACGTCGCGACCGAGGAGCTTGGCGAGATCGAGGGCTTCGACGCCGACGTTGCCAGCGAGCTCAAGGCCCGCGCGCTGAACTTCATTACCGAGCGCGACGCCAAGTTCGAGGAGCAACGCACCCAGCTCGGTGTCGAGGACGCCGTCGCGGCGCTGCCCCACATGACGCCCGGCTTTTTGGTGGCACTGGGCGAAAAAGGCATCAAGACCTTGGACGACGTCGGCGATCTCGCCAGCGACGAGCTGATCGAGCTGGTTGGCGCCGACAAGCTCGACCAGGCGCACGCCAATGAGCTCATCATGGCGGCGCGCGCCCACTGGTTTGCCGACGACGCGGCCAAGGCCGGTGGCGATGCCGCCGCCGGCGCCGCTGCGGACAATGCGTAAGGTGACCCGGCTTGAGCCACGCTGCGCCGCATGCCGATGACGTACGCACCGAGCCCGTTTCGGTCGAGCCGGACGAGCGCGGCCCGCGGCGTCGCTGCATCGCCACCGGCGTGGTCGCCGACAAGGACGCGCTGGTGCGCTTCGTCGTGGCGCCATCGGGCGAGTTGGTGCCCGACCTGCAGCAGCGGCTGCCAGGACGCGGCCTCTACGTTGCGGCGGAGCGCAGCGCGCTCGACGTCGCCCTCAAGAAACGCGCGTTCACGAGGGCGGCGAAGCGCCCCGTCACGGTTCCGGTCGATCTCGCCGACCGCCTCGAAGCCCTGATCGCCGGACACACGCTCGAGCTGATCAGCTTGGCGCGCCGGGCCGGCCAGGCCGTGGTCGGCCACGACCAGGTCGTGGCATGGCTGAAGAACGGACGCGCCGCGCTGTTGCTGCAGGCGCGCGACGGCGCGACGGCCGGCCGTGCGCGTCTGGCCGCGCTCGCCGGCGATCGCCCGGTCGTCGAGCTGTTGTCGGCGGCCGAGTTGGCGCAGCCGTTCGGCCGCGATCACGTGGTGCATGTCGCGCTCGCCGCCGGTGGGATCGCGACCAGGGCGCAGGCAGAATTGGGGCGGCTCGCCGGGCTGCGCCGAGTGGATCAGGAAGCAAAAACCGCATGACGACCGAAAAAGAGAACGAGCAGGAACAGGATCGCAAGAAGCCGCTGTCGCTCGCCGGCCGGGGCAAGCTCGAGCTCAAGCGCTCGCCCGAGGCATCGAGCGTGCGCCAGAGCTTCTCGCACGGCCGCTCGAAGACCGTCACTGTCGAGGTCAAGCGCAAGCGCGCGGTCGGCCCCGAGACCACCAAGCCGGAGCTGGTCGAGGCCCCGCCGACCGCCGAGGCCAAGGCAGCCGCGACGCCACCGGCGCGCAAGCCGGTGGCGCTGCGCGAGCTGACCGAGGAGGAGAAAGCCGCGCGCGTGCGCGCGCTCCAGGGCGCGATCAAAGCCGACGAGGTCGCGCGGGTCCGCGCCGAGGAGGAAGCCCATCGCGTGAGCGAGGACGAGGCGCGGCGGCGCGTCGACGAAGACCATCGGCGCGAGGAAGAAGCGGCACACGCCGCCGAGACCGACGGCGCCGCGACCGAGCCGGCCAAGGTCGACGGTGCGGCGGCGGCGCGCGCGCGCGACGCCCGGGTCGAACGCGAGGCCGGTCCGCAGAAGGTCGCGGTCGACGCCGAAGCGGCCGCGGCCAAGGCGCGGCCGGGTGCCGCCGTCGAGGAGGAGGAAGAGACGCCGAACCGAGCGCGCCGTCCGGGCGCGCCGGTGCCGCGCCGACCGGCGCCGGTCAAGCGCGGTGAGCCGCGCCGGCGCACCGGCAAGATGACGGTGACGCAGGCGCTCTCGACCGAAGAGAACGAGCGCACGCGTAGCCTCGCCTCGGTCAAGCGTCAGCGCGAGCGCGAGCGCATGCGCCAGCAGCAGACCGGCCCCGAGAAGGTCATCCGCGACGTCATAATCCCCGACGCGATCACGGTGCAGGACCTGGCGGGCCGCATGGCCGAGCGCAGCGCCGACGTCATCAAATCGCTGATGCGCATGGGCGTGATGGCGACGATCAACCAGGTGGTCGACGCCGACACGGCCGAGCTGATCGTCACCGAGTTCGGCCACACGCCGAAGCGGGCGTCGGAATCCGATGTCGAGGTCGGGCTCAAGGGCGACGCCGACGTCGATACCGCGTTGCAGTCGCGTGCCCCGATCGTCACCGTGATGGGCCACGTCGACCACGGCAAAACTTCGCTGCTCGACGCGTTGCGCTCGACCGACGTCGCCGCGCACGAGGCCGGCGGCATCACGCAGCATATCGGCGCCTACCGCGTCACCCTGCCGTCGGGTGACCAGATCACGTTCATCGACACGCCGGGCCACGAGGCGTTCACCGAGATGCGCGCGCGCGGCGCCACGGTCACCGATCTGGTCGTGCTGGTGGTCGCCGCCGACGACGGCATCATGCCGCAGACTGTCGAGGCGATCACCCACGCCAAGGCAGCCAATGTGCCGATCCTGGTGGCAATCAACAAGATCGACAAACCCGAGGCCAACGCGCAGCGGGTGCGTACCGATCTGCTGCAGCACGGCCTGGTGGTCGAGGAGCTCGGCGGCGATGTGCTGGCGATCGAGGTCTCGGCCAAGACCAAGCAGGGGCTCGACAAGCTGCAGGAGGCAATCGTCCTGCAGGCCGAGATCCTCGACCTCAAGGCCAATCCCGACCGCGCCGCCGAGGGCGTCGTGATCGAGGCGGCGCTCGATCGCGGCCGCGGCCCGGTCGCGACCGTGCTGGTCAAGCGCGGCACGCTCCACGTCGGCGACATCTTCGTCGCCGGCTCCGAATGGGGCCGCGTGCGCGCGCTGGTCGACGATCACGGCAATCAGGTCAAGGACGCCGGACCGTCGATGCCGGTCGAGGTGCTCGGCCTGCAGGGCACGCCGAGCGCCGGCGACGAGCTCTCGGTGGTCGACACCGAGAGCCGGGCGCGCGACGTCAGCGACTTCCGCCAGCGCCGCCGGCGCGACGCCGAGGTCAAGGCAGGCGCACGCGGCACCGTCGAGCAGATGCTGTCCAAGATCGCCGCCGGCGAAGCCAAGGAGCTGCCGGTCGTGATCAAGACCGACGTCCAGGGCAGCCTCGAGGCGATCGTCGCCACCCTGGGCAAGCTTGCGACTGACGAGGTCGCGCCGCGCGTGCTCCATGCCGGCGTCGGCGCGATCTCGGAATCCGACGTCACGTTGGCCAAGGCATCGAGCGCGCTGATCATCGCGTTCAACGTCCGCGCCAACACGCAAGCGCGCGAGCTCGCCCGCCGCGATGGCGTCGACATCCGCTACTACTCGGTGATCTACAACGTCATCGATGACGTCAAGCAGGCGCTCGGCGGCATGCTGGCGCCGCGCATTCGCGAGAATTTCCTCGGCTACGCCGAGATCCGCCAGGTGTTCGACATCACCAAGGTCGGCAAGGTCGCCGGCTGCCGCGTCACCGAAGGCGTGGTCAAGCGCGGCAACAAGGTGCGCCTGCTGCGCGACAGCGTCGTGGTCCACGAAGGCGCGCTCAAGACCCTGCGCCGCTTCAAGGACGAGGTGCGCGAGGTCCAGGCCGGCTTCGAGTGCGGCATGGCGTTCGAGAACTACACCGACATCAAGGAAGGGGACCAGATCGAATGCTTCGAGATGGTCTCGGAGACCCGCACGCTGTGAGGCTTAGCCGGTCGCTCGGGCCGGCGCCAGGCGGCACGGACGGGAGCGTGGCGTGACGCGGTCGCGCGGGAGCGGGCCCCCGGGACAGCGCCAACTGCGCGTCGGCGAGGAGATCCGCCACGCGCTGGCGCGCATCCTGGCGCGCGGCGAGTTGCGCGATCCCGATCTGGTCGCGGCCAACGTCACGGTGACCGAGGTCCGGATCAGCCCGGACCTCAAGCACGCCACCGCGTTCGTCACGCCGTTCGGCGGCGGCGACGCCGCCAAGCTCGTCCAGGCTTGCCGCCGCGCGGCGGGCTACTTCCGCAGCCGGCTGGCCGATGAGGTGAAGCTGCGCCATGTGCCGGTCGTGACGTTCGAGCCGGATCGCACGTTCGACCACGCCCAGCGCATCGACACGCTGCTGCAGACCGCCAAGCCGCCGCCGGACGATGACGCGGGGGGTGCTCCCGGGAGCGACCGATGAGCCGGCGCAAGGGTGCCGCGATCAGCGGCTGGCTCAATGTCGACAAGCCGGCCGGGCTGACGTCGAGCGCGGTGGTCGGCCGGCTCAAGCGGGGGTTCGGTGCCGCCAAGGTCGGCCACGGCGGCACGCTCGACCCGTTGGCCACCGGCGTGCTGCCGATCGCGTTCGGCGAGGCGACCAAGGTGATCGGCTTCGTGGTCGACGCCGCCAAGCGCTACCGCTTTACGGTGCGCTGGGGCGAGGCGCGCGCCACCGACGACGCCGAGGGCGACGTGCTGGCAACCAGCCCGCGGCGCCCGTCGGCGGCCGAGATCCAGGCCGTCCTGCCGCGCTTCATCGGCGCGCTCCAGCAGGTGCCGCCGCGCTTCTCGGCGCTCAAGCTGGACGGCCGGCGCGCCTACGACCTGGCGCGCGCCGGCGACCCGGTCGACCTGGCGCCGCGTCGGGTCGAGGTCCACGACCTGGCGCTGCTCGAGCAGTCCGACCTCGACCACGCCGTGTTCGAGGTCGGCTGCGGCAAGGGCACCTACGTGCGCAGCCTGGCACGCGACCTGGCGGCGGCGCTCGGCACCGTCGGGCACGTCGCCGCGCTGCGCCGGCTGGCGGTCGGGCCGTTCCGGGTCGAGGCCGCAATTAAGCTGGATTTGCTGGTCGAGCTTGGGCATAGTGCGGCCGCTTTAGAGCGCTTGCTCCCGATTCTGACCCCGCTGGCCGACATCCCGGCGGTGGCCGTAACCGGGGCCGAGGCAGAGCTCATCCGCAACGGACAGGCGGTTCCCGCGGTCGGCCCCGGTCGGCCCAGCCCCCTACATCCGTATCGCGAAGGCGATGTCGTGAGTGTCACGGCCGGCGCATTGCCGGTCGCCATGGCACGTATCGACAGCGGTCAGCTCCGTCCCGTGCGCGTGTTCAACCTGTGACACGAGGAGGACCCGATGTCGATTGCAGCCGAGCGCAAGCAGCAGCTCATCCAGGAATATGCCACCAAGACCGGCGACACCGGTTCGCCTGAGGTGCAGGTCGCCATCCTGTCCGAGCGTATCCGCAATTTGACCGACCACCTGTCCGGCCATCAGAAGGACTTTCACTCCCGTCGTGGTCTCTTGGTCATGGTCGGCCAGCGCCGCCGCCTGCTCGACTATCTGAAGCGCAACGACAACGGGCGCTACGAAACCTTGATCACCCGATTGGGTCTCCGTCGCTGAGCGACGCCCCGATGCCAACCAGTGGCACAGACAGCGTTCGATCGACTGGCGGGAGCACGCTGCTCCTGGACGATGCGAACGTGCGCGGCTGCCAATCCGCGACTTATCAACGTGGCATTTCGGATGGCAGGAGCCTGCGTCGGCGCGCCGGATTTCGGCGCCGCGCGCAGCGCCTCGCTCTCGTAACGGCACTGCTACCCTGCGGCATTGGCCGCGGGACGGCACTGTCTGACCGGGGCTAAAGCCCAACCGCGCCTCCGGCATCCGGGAGCAACGCGGTGACCGTACGTTTGGAAGGAAGAAAGCAAATGTTCAACGTATTCAAAAAGGAGTTGATGTGGGGCGGCCGCCGACTGGTCCTGGAGACCGGCCGCATGGCGCGGCAGGCCGACGGCGCGGTGCTCGCGACCTACGGCGACACCGCCGTGCTCTGCACCGTGGTGTCGAACAAGACGCCGCGGGCGGGGATCGACTTCTTCCCCCTGACCGTCAACTACCAGGAGAAGACCTTCGCCGCGGGCAAGATCCCCGGCGGCTTCTTCAAGCGCGAGGGCCGTCCGACCGAGAAGGAGACGCTGACCTCGCGGCTGATCGACCGGCCGATCCGGCCGCTGTTCGCGCATGGCTTCCGCAACGAGACGCAGGTCGTCTGCACCGTGCTGAGCCATGATCTCGAGAACGACCCCGACATCGTCGCGCTGATCGGCAGCTCGGCCGCGCTGACCATCTCGGGCGTGCCCTTCATGGGGCCGGTCCTGATGGTCGAGTCGGAAGCCCACGAGCTGTCCGAGGACGTCATGCTGGGCGCCGTGATGTTCGGCCACACCGCATTCCAGGAGGTGATCCAGGCGATCATCGCGCTCGCCGAGTCGTGCGCCAAGGATCCGTGGGATCTGCCGGTCGCCAACGAGCAAGAGGAGACGGTGAAGCGCCGCCTCGGTGAACTCGCCGGCGCCGCGGTGCGCCAAGCCTACACCGAGACCGTGAAGCAGGCGCGCTACGAGAAGGTCGGCGCGGCCAAAAAGGAGGTGGTTGCCGCTTTGACCGCCGAAGGTCTGCCGCCCGAAGTGATCGGCGCACAGTTCAAGGAGCTCGAGGCCGACATCGTGCGCGGTGCGATCCTCGATACCGGCAAGCGCATCGACGGCCGCGATCTCGTCACGGTGCGGCCGATTGTCAGCGAGGTCGGCGTGCTGCCGCGCGCGCATGGCAGCGCGCTGTTCACCCGCGGCGAGACTCAGGCGATGGTCGTCACCACGCTCGGCACCGGCCAGGACGAGCAGATCATCGACGCGCTCGCCGGCGAGTACCGCGAGCACTTCATGCTGCACTACAACTTCCCGCCCTACTCGGTCGGCGAGGCCGGCCGCATGGGCTCGCCGGGTCGGCGCGAGATCGGCCACGGCAAGCTCGCCTGGCGGGCCATCCGGCCGCTGATGCCGGAGAAGGACAAGTTCCCCTACACGATCCGCGTGGTCTCCGAGATCACCGAGTCGAACGGTTCGTCGTCGATGGCTACCGTGTGCGGCTCGTCGCTGTCGCTGATGGACGCGGGCGTGCCGCTGACCCGCCCGGTCGCCGGCATCGCCATGGGGTTGATCAAGGAAAGCGAGCGGTTCGCCGTGCTGTCCGACATCCTCGGCGACGAGGATCACCTGGGCGACATGGACTTCAAGGTCGCGGGCACCGAGGTCGGCGTGACCTCGCTGCAGATGGACATCAAGATCACCTCGATCACCGAGGCGATCATGAAAGTGGCGCTCGACCAGGCGCGCGCCGGCCGCCTGCACATCCTCGCCGAGATGGCCAAGGCGTTGACCGCCGCGCGCGGCTCTGTCGCCGACACCGCCCCGCGCATCACCGTGATCCAGATCCCGAAGGACAAGATCCGCGAGGTCATCGGTTCGGGCGGCAAGGTGATCCGCGAGATCACCGAGACGACCGGCGCCAAGATCGACATCGAGGACGACGGCACCATCAAGGTGGCGTCGGCCGACAGCAAGGCCTCGCAGGCCGCGATCGACTGGATCAAGGGCATCGTCGCCGAGCCCGAGGTTGGCCGGATCTACAACGGCAAAGTCGTGAAGACCGTCGACTTCGGCGCCTTCGTCAACTTCCTCGGCAGCCGCGATGGGCTGGTGCACATCAGCGAGCTGGCGCCGCGGCGCGTCGGCAAGGTCGCCGACGTCGTCAAGGTCGGCGACGAGGTCAAGGTCAAGGTCCTGGGCTTCGACGATCGCGGCAAGATCAAGTTGTCGATGAAGGTGGTCGACCAGGCGACCGGTGCCGACATCACCGAGGAGGTCCGGGCGCAGCGGGCGCCCGCCCAGGCGGAGTAACCCTTGGGCTTGGCGTTGCCGCCGATCATCGGCCATCGCGGCGCGGCGGCGCTGGCGCCCGAGAACACGCTCGCCGGGTTTCGTGCCGCGGCCGGGT
>JACQAI010000127.1 GCA_016195115.1 Pseudomonadota bacterium | reverse complement strand
GAATCGCCTGGTGCGTCCCGACGTCAGGAAGACCATTTGAACCGGAACCTGGGTCGTCAGGCCAAGGGCGTTTGCCGCCGCTGCGCCGTGCGGCGCGACGGTCTCTCCCGTCGCCACGGCGAGCGACTCCACGACCTTCAACGGCGACGGTGAGCGCTTGCCAAAACGTCCCGCCACGGGAAGGACGTACAGGCCTCGCCCGATGCGCGTGAGCCCGCCGCGCCGAGCGAGCCTCGACAGGGCCTGATCGACCGCGGCTCGGCGGCCAAGGTGCAGCAGCGTCTTGGGGCCAATCACGGCGCCCTCTGGAAGCGGGCGAACGTGGGTCAGGATCTGCTCGGCCAAACGCCTCATGGCAGTCTCCTTTGTCAGAAACATAGAGGAGTATCTGACAAAGTCAACCCGGACAGCCGTTGAAACCGGCCGATACGGGCGCGCTGGCTGCAGCGGCGCCGACCGAGCTGGTGCTGTCGGCGGGCGGCGGGCGCGCATGACCAAATCCGTGGGGTGCGCGCCCGGCGGGTCGAGCGGTTCCGGCGCGACCCGTGTCGGTCGCCATCCGCGCGCGAGCACCTGATCGATGACGGCCTGACGCCGGATCTCGTCGCCGTGCGCGGCGCGGCGTGACCCTCACGCGTGAGCCTCACGCGTGAGCCTCACGACGCCGCGGCCCCGCTTCACCCCTTCCCCGTCGCGTAGCAATGGGGGGAAGGGAGGCGCCGCCGCCTCCCCGCTTCACCCCTCCCCCGTTGCGTAGCAATGGGGGAGGGAAGGGCATATGCGCTAACTTTGATGCCATCTGCCGCGTCTGGAGAGTCAATTTTGAGTCAACAGCCGCCGAGGTCTGGCGGGCACGAGGATTTTGCGATTCAAGGTGTCCATGACAGACACCGATTGCGATGTGGACTGCTGGCAGCAGCTGATTTCGGCGGTTGTGGCAGAGGTGGACTTGGAGGCGTTGGCCCGGCAAACCGGAGCTTTCAAGCGCCGACGAGGCGTCCGCAGCGAGGCCGACCTGTTGCGGTTGGCGCTGGCTTACGCCAGCGGGCAAGGGTCGCTGCAGACGACCGCGGCGTGGGCCGCGCGAGCAGGGGTCGCCGAGCTGAGCGACGTCGCGTTGCTCAAACGCTTGCGCAAGGCCGCCGATTGGTTGATCGCGATTGCCGGCCAGCTGCTCTCCAGCCGGCTCGATGCCAGCGCGCTGGCTCGACCGCTTCGACTGATCGACGCCACGTGCATCTCGAAACCCGGCAGCACCGGCACCGATTGGCGTTTGCATGCCGTGTTCGATCCGGCGCGCCAAGCCTTCGTCCAGTTCGATCTGACCGATGCCAAAGGCGCCGAGCGCTTCGATCGCTTCCCCATAACGCCGGGCGAGATCTGGATTGGCGACCGCGGCTACATCGGCTGCTCGGGGCTGCGTCATGTCTTGGACCATGGCGCGGACTTCCTGATCCGCGCCGGCTGGAATGCCTTCCGCTGGCGCGAGCCCACTGGCGGCGCCTTCGACCTGTTCAAAGTTTTGCGCACATCCGGCGACCGGCTCGACCGCCAAGTGATCATCGAGGCCAAGGACGCCAGCGAGATCAAGGTCCGTCTCGTCGCCGTGCGAAAATCACCCGAAGCCGCCGAGAAAGACCGCCGACGCTTGCGCGCCGACGCCAAACGCAAAGGCAAGCACCCCGATGCCCGCTCGCTCGAAGCCGCCGAGTGGATCATCCTGGTCACCTCCCTCGACAGCCTGCCGATCGACGACATCCTCGCGCTTTATCGGCTGCGCTGGCAGATCGAGCTTGCCTTCAAGCGGCTGAAGTCGATCGGCGGCCTCGACCAGCTTCCAGCCCGAACACCGCCGCTCGCGCGAGCTTGGATCGCCGCAAAGCTCATCATCGCCACCCTCATCGGACACACAATCCAGGATCTCCTGGACTCTCCCCCCTGTGGCCTCCGCATGCCGGGCGCGACCGCTCTCGATCTGGCGGGTCTTCCAGCTCTCGCTTAACCAGCTGCGCAGCCTCATCTGGCGCGCCGCTCCCAACGCGCCACGTCCCGTCGCCCATCCCTCCGTCCTCCGCGGTCTCCGCGATTCGCCGCGCCGACGACAAAAACAAGCTCACCGCGCGCTCACGATCCTGCAAAGTTAGCGCATATGCCCTACCCTCCCCCACGCTGCGCGCGGGGGAGGGATTGGTAGTCCTAATTCAACTGGCCGAGCTCGACCAGTTGGCGCATGTCGGCGCTGCGCTCGACCAGGTCGGGGAAGGGGCCGGAGTCCTGGACCTTGCCGGCCTTCATCAGCACGACGCGGCCGCACTTGCGCGCGGTCGACAGGCGGTGCGCGATGATCACCATGGTGATCTGCCCGCCCAGGGTCTGGATCGCCTGGCTGACCTCGCGCTCGAGCACGTTGTCGAGCGCCGAGGTGGCTTCGTCCAGGACCAGGACCTCGGGCCGGTGATAGAGCGCGCGCGCGATGCCCACTCTCTGTCTCTGGCCGCCCGACAGCCGCACGCCGTGCTCGCCCACCATGCTGTCGAGGCCCTCGGGCATGAGCTCGATCACCGCATCGAGATGCGCCAGCCGGATCGCGTCGCGCAGCAGGGTCTCGTCGATCAGCTCGTCGGGCAGGCCGAGCGCGATGTTGCGCCGCAAGCTGTCGTCGGTCAGGTAGATGCTCTGGGGCACGTAGCCGATCTTGGACTGCCAGCCGCGCAGATCGGCGAGCACGTCCTGGCCGTCGACCAGGATGCGGCCGCCGGTCGGCTGCAGCACGCCGAGCATGACGTCGGCGAGCGTGCTCTTGCCGGCGCCCGACGGCCCGACCAGCGCCACCGACTCGCCGCGCCGGATCTCGAGGTCGACGCCGCTCAGCGCCGTCTGCTTGCCGGTCGGGTACTGGTAGGTCAGCTGCTCGATCACGAGTTTCTCGCGGAACTTGAAATTCGTCGGCTTCGGCGGTTCGAACAGGCTGTAGCGCACCGCCGACGGCCCGAGCTCGGCGGCGACCTCATCGACCGCGACGGCGGCGGCTTTGATCTGGGTGGCGCAGCCGACGATCTTGTTCATCGACGGGATCAGGCGGAAGGCGACGAGCGCGAACACGCTGAGCAGCGGCGCCATCTGGTCGAGGCCGCTGCCGCGCTGCAGGAACAAGACGACGACCAGGACCAGGCCGGCGACCACGACGGTCTCGAGGAACAGCTGCGGCAGCTGCGCGACCGTGCCCTCGCGCACGCGATAGACCGCGGTGTCGAGGCTGGCGCGCCGGAAGCGCTCGACGAAATAGGCCTCGCGGCCGAGCACCTTGATCT
>JACQAI010000053.1 GCA_016195115.1 Pseudomonadota bacterium | reverse complement strand
GTTGGCGCGACGTGGCGAACGCTCTTCACCACGTTCTCCGACCTCGCGATCGAAAATGTGGACTTCCTCGTGGACGGCGATCGCGTGGCGGTGCTTGGCAAGATCAGCACCACAGATCGGATCGGATGGTTTGGCCTTCCGCCCACCGGCAGCCCCATTGTCTACCGGCTCGTGCTGCTGTTCACGGTGATGGGCGACCAGATCGTCCACGACGAGCGGATCTACGACAGCACGGGCGTGATGGACCGGCTCGGGCTCGGGCGCGCCGTCATGGCGGAGATCAACCCGCGGCTGATCTATGCCGCGAGCTCGGGCTATGGCAGCACCGGACCCTATCGCGACTATCCGGCGATGGACCTCACCGTGCAGGCGATGTCCGGCATCATGAGCATCACGGGGTTTCCCGACGGTCAGCCGGTGCGCGCAGGCGCGACCGTGTGCGACTTCTTCGGTGGCGTGCATCTCTACGGCGCGGTCGTCACCGCGTTGCTCGAGCGCGAGCGCACCGGCACGGTGCGCGCGGTCGAGGTCGCGATGCTCGAGGCGAGCTATTTCTCGCTGAGCTCGAACCTCGCGGCGCTGCACGCCAAGGGCGCGTCGCCGCGCGTCGGCAACCGCCAGGGCAGCCTGTCGCTGGCGCCCTACAACATCTACCCGACCGCCGACGGCTACATCGCCATCATCACCAATCACGATGCCCACTGGCAGGCGCTGCTGACCGCGTTCGGGCAGCAGGCGCTCAGCGACGATCCGCGCCTCAACTCGATCAAGGCGCGCGTCCAGCACATGGAGCTGGTCGACGCGATGGTTTCGGATTGGACGCGGCCGCTGACCAAGCAGGCGGCGTTCGAGCTGCTGATCCGCCACCGCGTGCCGTGCGCGCCGGTGCGCGACCTCGCCGAGGTGATCGCCGATCCGCATTTGCACGCGCGCGGCTGGCTGCAGGAGATCGACCATCCGGAGTTCGGCCGCGTCACCGTGCCGGGCAGCCCGCTGCATTTCGCCGGCCTCGAGCCGCCGCCGCATCAGCCGAGCGCCCGCCTCGGTGCCGACAGCGCCACGGTGCTGCGCGAGCGCCTCGGCCTCAGCGACGCCGACATCGACACGCTGCGCAAAGATGGCGTGATCTAATTCGCGGGGTCCGAGTCGGGGACCAGCGCCCTTTTAAGGGGATGTGGGGGTGGTAGGGGGATGGAGGGGTGGCGCGCGAAGCGCAATCACTCATCCCGAGCGCTGCGCCGATGCATCAAGTACGTCTCCCCTCTATCCCCCTACCATCCCCACATCCCCCAAATGGGATGCCGGGCTGCGTCCGGCGTAACAGGACGATGAGAGCGTCCCCTGCGAGCGCTATTTCAGCGTCTTGAGGTAGTCGACGACGGCTTTGACGTCGTCGGGGTTCTTCATGCCGGCGTAGACCATCTTGGTGCCGGGCACCGTGCCCTTGGGGTCGGCGATATACTTGGCGAGGGTGTCGTCGGTCCAGGTCAGGTTGGCGCCCTTCATGGCGTCGGAGAACTCGAAGCCCGGCACGCCCGCCGATTTGCTGCCCGCGATGCCCGCCATGGTCGGGCCGATCTTGTTCTGCCCGGCTTGGGTGGCGTGGCAGGTCGCGCATTGGCGCCGATAGAGAGCTTCGCCGTCCTGGGCCCTGGCGTCGATCGGCCCCCACGCGGCGGCCACCGCCGCCACCACCAAAATACCACTGCGCATTCATCACCTCGGGAATCGTTGTCGGTTCGAGCAACGACTGGGGCGGCCTCGGCGTGCCGCTCCAGGTCTCGGCAAATTTGGGTTATAATGCCGCGAAGGCAAGGAGGCAGGCGACATGCCGCGTCAGGGCTATCCCGGCGGGGCTGCGTGGTCGGTCGACGACATCCCCTACGGCGGGCTGGTGCGCACGGCGGTGCGCGACGATGCCCAGCTGTTCTATACGCTGGCGACGGCGTCGTTCGTCGAGATCACCTCGGACCTGTATACCCGCAATTTGATCGAGTTTTTCCGCGGCGACGCCGAGGTCGAGACCTGGCTCGCCCGGGGGTGGGAGCCCGAGGAGCTGCAGCACGGCGCAGCGTTGCGCCGCTATGTCGAGACCGCTTGGCCGGACTTCGACTGGGTCGACGGCTATCGCCGCTTCATGGCCGAGTTCACCCAGTTCTGCTCGGTCGACCAGCTGGCCCCGACGCGCACGCTCGAAATGGCGGCGCGCTGCGTCGTCGAAACCGGCACCGCGAGCTTCTATCGAATGCTGTCCGAGATCAGCCCCGAGCCGGTGCTGCGCACTCTGACCGCCCGGATTCGCGCCGACGAGGTGCGGCACTACAAGCACTTCTACCGCTACTACCTGCGCTATCGCGCGCTCGAGCGGCCGGGGCGCCGCGCCGTGCTCAGCACCTTGTGGCACCGGGTCGGCGAGGTCGACGCCGAGGACGCCTTCTACGCCTTCAAGCACGTCTATCTCGCGACCCACCCGGGGGCGGCGTTCGAGCGTAAGGATTACGTCGCCTTCCGCACCGGTTTCCGCCGCCTGGCGCAGCGCCACTTCCCCTACGCCATGGCGGTCAAGATGCTGTTGAAGCCGCTCGGGCTGTCGGGGCCGGTCGGGCGCGTGGTGCTGCCGGCGGCGACCGCGGCGACCCGGCTGCTCTTGCTGCGCTAGCTAAACAATCGGTAAGTATTCTCGCGTTGCATCGAATGGCAGGATTCCCATCTATGTCGGCAGCGCGGGATGGCGCGCCGGTACCGCGACACCGGCGGGGTCCGAGAGGAGGGCATTGATGAGAAACGTTCTGCTCGGGGTTGCCGCGGCGGCGCTGGTGGCCGGCTGCACGACGGATCCCCAGCCCCGGTACTACCAGGCCGGCTATCCGCCGCCGCCGCCGCCCGCGCCGCGGAATTACGCGCTGGGCGATTCGTGCGGCGAGCTGGGCTGGGGCAAGGTGCTTGGCGGTGCGATCGGCGGCGCCGCGGGCGGCGCCATCGTCTCGAACATCGCGCGCGGCCACGGCAGCGGCGTCGCGACCGCCGCCGGCGTGATCGGCGGCATGCTGCTCGGCGGCTTCGCGGGCTCCAACATCGACAAGGTGAATTGCCAGGAAGCCCGCGCGGCGCAGCAGCGCGCGCTGGCGCCGGCGACGCCGATCGGCCAGACCATCCAGTGGCGCGACCCGCAGTCGGGCGCGCACGGCAGCTTCACGCCGACCCGCGAGGGCCGGGCGCAGGACGGCGGCTACTGCCGCGAGTACACCCAGACGATCATCGTCGGCGGCGAGGAGAAGCAGGGCGTCGGCCGCGCCTGTCAGCAGCCCGACGGCAGCTGGAAGACGGTCGGCTGAGGTTCTTTCATGGCGCTCGCGGGGCTTTCGCCCCTGCCGCTAGTGCGCCATCACGGCCGCCGGGTCGGCGCCGACGCGTGACGAGCCGTCGCGCGCGCCGCTCGCCAGCACGAAATCGTACGTGATGGTGCGTGGGCCCTTGCCCTGCGCTTGCGGCGCCACAATGAGGGCCTGCGAGACGCCGAACACCGCGTCGGACGCGATGTTGGGATCGCCGGCGATGTAGAGCGCGGTCGCGAGTTCGTGGTAGCCGGGTGCGCTCAGCAGGAAATGGATGTGCGCCGGACGCATGCCGTGGCGGCCGCCCTTGGTCAGCATGCCGCCGACCGGGCCGTCCATCGGAATGCCGTAGCCGATCGGCAGTGCGCTGCGGAAGGTGTAGCGGCCGTCTTTGTCGGTGCGGAAGCGCGCGCGCAAATCCATCTGGTCGGGCTGCGGACCCTGGATGTCGTAGAGCCCATCGGAGCCGGTCTGCCAGACGTCGATCAGCGCGCCCGCGATCGGCTTGCCGCCGGCGTCCTGAACCTTGCCGGCCAT
>JACQAI010000052.1 GCA_016195115.1 Pseudomonadota bacterium | reverse complement strand
CCGGGTGGCTGGAAGGCGCCGAAGCCGTACCTCCGGATCGTTCCGCAACCGAAGTAAGGAACGCGGCGACGTCGGCGCGCACCGGGGCGAGCCACGCCAGCGGCGCCGCCAGCGCCGCGACCACGCGGATGTGGCCGACGCCGGGATAGACGATGAGCTCGGCGCGGCCGCCGCGCGCGCGGATGCGCGCAGCGAGCCGCTCGCTGTTGCGCGGGTACACGGTGGTGTCGGCATCGCCGGTGATCAGCAGCACCGGCGGCGTCGTGCCGTCGGCATAGTCGATCGGCATGGCGGACGGACCGCCGCGATCGACCGCCAGGATGTCGCGCGTGGTGCCGGTGGGCTCGAAATCGTAGGGACCGGCCAGGCCGACCGCACCCGCGAGCGTGCCGCGCGCGACGCCGAACCCCGGATTGAGCGCCAGCATCAGGGCGGTGTGGGCGCCGGCCGAGTGGCCGGCCACGACGATGCGCCGCGGATCGCCGCCGAACCGCGCGATGTTCGCCGCCGTCCACGCGACCGCCGCGGCGCCGTCCTCGACGAAACCGGGATAGCGCACCTCGGGATAGAGCCGGTAGTCCGGCACGACCGTGACGAAACCCTGGGCGGCCAGCGCCTGGCCGACGAAGCGGTAGTCCCGGCGCGCGCCGGTCTGCCAGTTGCCGCCGTAGAAGAACACCAGCACCGGCGCCGGGCGCGCCGCCGGCGCCGCCGGGCGATAGACGTCGAGGCGCTGGCGCGGCCCGGCGCCGTAGGGCAGATCGACCGCGGCGACGTAGCCAGCCTCGGGCACGATCGCGTCGAGCGCATCGAGCGCCGAGCAGCCCGACAGGCCGACGCTCATCAGGGCCGCTTTGACCGTCCGCCACACCGCGTCACCTCCATCCGATCCGCGCAAACGCCCCTTGGCGCCGGGGCCCGCCGCGCGGCACAGTGTGTGTACGCGCCGCCGCCGCGGCCGGATGAACCATTCGGGATGTTAGCCATGTCCAGCCCTGCCCGCCCGCCCCGTCAGCTCGGCGATCGTTGGCAGCTGCGCAAGCCCGCGGTGACCTCTCGGCGGGGCCTCGTGGCGGCGCAGAACCCCGAGGCGGCGCGCGCCGGCGCCGCGGTGCTGGCACGCGGCGGCAACGCGGTCGACGCCGCGCTCGCCACGGCGTTCGCGCTCGCCACCACCGAGCCGTGGATGAGCGGCCTCGGCGGCGGCGGCACCATGCTGATCTACAAGGCCGACGACCGGCAGGTCCACGCCATCGACTACACCATGACCGCGCCCAAGCGGCTCGACCCGGCGCGCTATCCGATCACCGGCGGCCACGACGACAGCCTGTTCGGCTGGCCGACGGTCGAGGACGAGCGCAACCAGCTCGGCTACGAGTCGATCGCGGTGCCCGGCGCCGTCGCCGGCTTCGCGCTGGCGCGCGAGCGCTTCGGCACGCTCACCTGGGCCGACCTGCTGGCGCCGGCGATCGAGCTCGCCGAGCGCGGCATGATGATCGACTGGGTGACCAGCCTGTCGATCGCGGTCGCCGCGCGCGAGCTGCACCGCTTTCCCAGCAGTGCCGCGATCTATCTCGCCGACGGCCTGCCGCCGGTGCCGCCGCAATTCGGCGCGCCGCGGCCGCTCAAGCTCGGCGCGCTCGCCGAGACCCTGAAGCGCCTGGCCAAGGCCGGCCCGCGCGACTTCTACGAGGGCGAGATCGCGCGCCGCCTGGTCGGCGATCTCAAGGCCGGCGGCAGCACCATCGCGGCCGACGATCTCGCCGACTATCGCGCCGAGCTCAAGACGCCGCTGGCGACCAAGTATCGCGGCATCGACATCGCGCTGGCGCCCGGCTTGACCGCGGGTCCCACGGCGGCGCGCGTGCTCGCCGAGCTCGAGCGCCACACGTTCGGTGCGCCGACGCCGACGCCGGCCGATTTCGTCGCCTATGCGCGCGCCTTCAACGCCGCCTACGAACATCGCCTGGCGACCATGGGCCACGCCGCACCAGGCAGCTGCACGACGCATCTGTGCACGATCGACGCCGCGGGCAACATGGTGGCGCTGACCAACACGTTGTTGGCGCGCTTCGGCTCCAAGGTCGTGCTGCCCGAGACCGGCGTGCTGATGAACAACGGCATCATGTGGTTCGACCCGCGCCCGGGCCGGCCCAACTCGCTGGCGCCCGGCGTCAAGCCGCTCAACAACATGTGCCCCGTGATCGCGACCCGCGACGGCCGCGGCTGGTTCGCCGCCGGCGCCTCGGGCGGCCGCGCCATCATGCCGGCGGTACTGCAGGTCGCCTCGCTGGTGATGGATTTCGGCCTGTCGCTCGACGCCGCGTTCCATCTGCCGCGGCTCGATCTGGTGCGCGGCGCCACCGTGACGTGCGACGCCGGCATGGCGGACGATGCGATCGCGGCGCTCGCGAGCGCCTACCCGGTCGAGGTCCGCGAGCCCGCCGTCTATCCGACCGGCTGGGCCTGCCCGACCGCGGTCGAGCGCAAGCCCGGCGGCGTCAACCACGCCGCCGCCGACACCCGCTCGCCCTGGGCGAGCGTCGCGGAGCAATCGGCCGCCTGAACCGACGATCCATTCCTTCTGCGTCATTGCGAGGAGCGCAGCGACGAAGCAACCCAGAGGGCGGTGACGCGACTCTGGGTTGCTTCGCTGCGCTCGCAATGACGGCAGAGAAGGATATTTCTTGATCCCCTGAGGCCGACGGCCGATGCTGCCGGCCTCAATTCATGCATGGGTAGGGAAACATGAAGCTCGTTCGCTTCGGCGCGTGCCGTACAGCGGGATCGGCAAGATCGTCGCGATCGGCCTCAACTACCGCGACCACGCCGCGGAGGTCGGTGCCAAGATCCCGACCGAGCCGGTGATCTTCATGAAGGCGACCAGCTCGCTGACCGGCCCCAACGATGCGGTGACCATCCCGAAGACCTCGGAGAAGTGCGACTGGGAGGTCGAGCTCGCGATCGTGATCGGCACCGAGGTGCGCTACGTCGACCAGGCCAAGGCGCTCGACCACGTCGCCGGCTACACGATCTGCAATGACGTCTCGGAGCGCCACTTCCAGACCGAGCGCGGCGGCCAGTGGACCAAGGGCAAGAGCTGCGACAGCTTCGCGCCGGTCGGCCCGTTCATCGCCACGCGCGACGAGATCGCCGACGTCCAGAAGCTCAAGATGTTCACCGACGTCAACGGCGAGCGCATGCAGGACAGCTCGACCGCCAACATGATCTTCCCGGTCGACTTCATCATCCATTATCTAAGCCAGTTCATGTCGCTGCAGCCGGGCGATCTGATCATCACGGGCACGCCGGCCGGGGTCGGCCTGGGCAAGAAGCCCAACCCGCGCTTCCTCAAGGCCGGCGACACCATGAAGCTCGGCGTCGAGGGCCTGGGCGAGCAGACCCAGAAGCTGGTGGCGCTCGGCAAGTAGCTCGGCGCGGCAGGGGCGCAGCTCCGCGAGCGCCCCTGACAACCCATCGCGACACGGCGGGGGCCGTGGCGCGAATGTTGCTGGTCTGCACCTCGGCTTCCAGGGGGATGTGTCATGACACGGCGAATTGCGGGCTTGTGGACGACGGCGATCGTGGGACTGAGCCTGGGTCTCGGCGGCGCGCTGGCGCACGCCGAGAGCGTGCTGCGCATCGGCATGACGGCGGCCGACGTGCCGACCACCACCGGCATGCCGAACAACGGCTTCGAGGGCATGCGCTTCCTCGGCTATCCGATCTTCGAGGCGCCGATCCAATGGGACCTCTCGAAGCCCGACGGGTTCGCCGGCATCAAGCCGGCGCTCGCGACCGAGTGGAAGATCGATCCGCATGACAACACCAAGTGGACCTTCGTGCTGCGCCGCGGCGTCAAGTTCCACGACGGCACCGACTTCAACGCCGACGCGGTGCTGTGGAACCTGGCGCGCTACTACGACGACAAGGCGCCGCAGTACGACCCGGTGGCGTCGTCGATCACCAGGGCGCGCGCGCCGGTGTTCAAGAGCGCCAAGAAGGTCGACGACTATACGGTCGAGATGTTCACGACCCAGCCGGCGAGCTACTTCCCGTTCCAGGCGGTCTACTTCCTGATGTCGAGCCCGGCGCAGTTCGCCAAGATGGGCAACGACTGGGCGAAGTACGCCGCCGCGCCGGCCGGCACCGGGCCGTTCCGCCTCACCAAGTTCGTGCCGCGCGAGACCGTCGAGCTCGAGAAGCACCCCGGCTACTGGGATCCGACCCGCATCGCCAAGCTCGACCGCATCGTGCTGCGGCCGATCCCCGAGGCGACGACGCGCCTGGCGGCGCTGCGCTCCGGCCAGGTCGACTGGATCGAGGTGCCGCCGCCCGACGCGATCCCGAGCCTGAAGGCCGCCGGCTTCCAGGTCATGACCAACAAGTACCCGCATGTCTGGCCGTATGTCTTCAACGTGACGGGCGACTCGCCGTTCAAGGACAAGCGCGTGCGCCTGGCGGCGAACTACGCGGTCGACCGCGACGGCCTCGTCAAGCTCTTGAACGGCACCGCCGAGCCGGCGGCCGGCTTCCTCAATCCCAGCGACCCCAATTTCGGCAGCCCGCAGAACAAGCTCAAATACGACCCCGCCAAGGCCAAGGCGCTGCTGGCCGAGGCCGGCTACTCGGCGGCCAAGCCGGTCAAGGCCAAGATCATGATCTCGTCGTCCGGTTCCGGGCAGATGCTGCCGCTGCCGATGAACGAGTTCATCCAGCAGACGCTCAAGGAGTCGTGGATCGAGCTCGAGTTCGCGGTCGTCGAGTGGAACACCATGCTGGTGGCGTTCCGCCAACCGCCGGCGGCGCCCCAGGCGCTCGGCACGCATGCCATCAACATCAGCCTGGTGTCGTCCGACGTCTCGACCTTCTATCGCTGGTTCCACAGCCGCAGCTTCGCGCCGACCTCGTCGAACTGGGGCCACTGGAAGAACGACCAGCTCGACGCGGTGCTGAACAAGATCGAGGTCACGTTCGATCCCGGCTCGCTCGCCGGCGGCATGCGCGCGGCCAACGAGATCCTGGTCGACGATCCGCCGTGGCTCTACATCGTCCACGACCTCAACCCGCGCGTCCTGTCGCCCAAGGTCAAAGGCTTCGTCCAAGCCCAAAGCTGGTTCCAGGACCTCACCCCCGTGCGCATGGACTGAGCGCGCCGCGGGCGCGGCCAGTCCGGCCGGCGGCCTGCAAATGCACGGCGAATGCAGGGCGGCGCCCGGTTCAGGCGGGCGACCGCGCGCGGTCGATCGCCTGAAGAAACAGGGACAAAACAGGGCGGCGCCCGCCGTGGACCTGCACATGCTGGGCGAATGCGGGGGGACCGGCGGTGCGGGGTCGTCGGATAAGGCGGCGGGCGGGCGCATGGCCCCGTCCATGTAATAACGGACTGGTATAAATTCAATACCGTTCGGACTTTCCGGGCGTGAAGCGCGATCACCCGGAAGGCAGCAAAACTCGGTTGGCGCCCGGGGCGCCGCCGCGCCAGCATGGCGACGATGCCGCCCACCCCCGCCATCGAGTTCTGGTACGAGTTCGCCAGCCCGTACTGCTATCTGAGCGCGGCGCGCATCGAGGCGCTGGCGGTGCCGGCCGGCCTCGCGATCGTGTGGCGGCCGTTCCTGCTCGGGCCGATTTTCAACGTCGTGCCAACCAACCCTCGGCCTACCAGGACGCGCCGCCGCCCGAGGCCGTCTATCGCCGGCGCGACATGGAGCGGCTGTGCGTCGACGACGGCCTGCCGTTGACCTGGCCGAGCCGCTATCCGCGCACCAGCCTGCTGGGCGCGCGCATCGCGCTGCTCGCCGAGGACGAGGGCTGGGCGGCGCCGTTCACCAAGGCGGTCTTCCACGCCAGCTTCGCGGAAGACCGCGACATCGGCGACCAGGCCGTGATCGCCGCGATCCTGGGCACGCTCGGGCGCGCGCCCGCCGATGTGATCGCCCGCGCGACCACGCCGGAGACCAAGGCGCGCCTGGTCGCCCAGGTCGATGCCGCGATCGCCGCCGGCATCTTCGGCGCGCCGAGCTTCATCATCCCGGGCGGCGAGCTGTTCTGGGGCAATGACCGGCTCGAGCAGGCGATCGCCTGGACGGCCGCACCGCGCCGGTGACGTCGGCGGCATGAATGACTCGACGCCGGCGGCCGGGTTTCGGCTAGGCTGGGCCCATGGACGCGATGGCCGAGGCGGCCCGCTTGCCCGCAGACGTCGAGACGCAGCCGGTGGTGCAGGCCGCGGCCGCGCTGCGCCCGGCGCTGCGCCGCCGCCATGCCGAGATCGAGCAGGCGCAGCGCCTGCCCGACGACCTGATCGCGACCTTGCGCGCCGCCGACCTCTACCGCCTCGTGATCCCGCGCGCGCTGGGCGGCCTGGAGCTCGACCCGCTGACCTTCCTGCGCGCCGTCGAGTACCTGGCCGAGGGCTGCGGCTCGGTCGGCTGGAACATCTGCAACAACAACATCATCCAGCTCGTCACGCTCGGCCTGCCCGACGCCGGCCTCGCCGAGATCTATGCGCGCGGCGCCCCGGTCGTGATCGCCGGCACCGCGATCCAGGGCGGCGGCCAGGCGGTGCCGGTCGCCGGCGGCTACCGGGTCAGCGGCCGCTGGAGCTTCGGCAGCGGCTGCATGGAAAGCAGCTGGATGCTCGGCAGCTTCCAGATCCTCGACGACGGCGCGCCGCGGACCAGCCCCGAGGGCGCGCCGCGCTTCTGGCGCGGCCTGTTCAAGCGCGCCGAGGTCGAGATCGTCCCGGACAGCTGGAACGTCGACGGCATGCGGGGCACCGGCAGCTTCGACTGGACGGTCACCGACGTCTTCCTGCCCGAGCAGCGGGTCATGGACCATCCGCCCGGCCAGCTCGACAACCAGTGGTCGCGCTGGCCCGGCACCTCCTCTCGAAGGTGCCGCTGTTCACCATCGAGGAGCGGACGGTGCTCATCCGCGCCGCGGTGGAGAACGACCCGCGGGTGGAGGTGCGCGCGTTCAGCGGGCTCCTCGTGGCG
>JACQAI010000051.1 GCA_016195115.1 Pseudomonadota bacterium | reverse complement strand
TGCGGCCGGCGCTCGACAAGGACGAGAAAGAGGGCGCGCAGCCGAAGCCGGTCTGCGGCCTCGACGTGCCCTTCGCCACGGTCGGCGGCAGCTTCATTTTCAAGCACATCCGAGTCGACGAACTGGTTGCTGACAAGGCGGCGCGTGTGGTCGGCGTCAAAGTCGATCTCGACCAGGCCAAGATCGACGAGCTCTGTGATCAGCGGGCGAGCTGGGAGCAGATCGCGCCGCTTCGCGTCGCCGGCTTCGAGTACAAGGCGATCAAGGACCTGGGGCCCGAGGAAACCTGGCGCTTGGACAAGCTGGACGAGCAATACGGCGACGCGGCGACGTTCCAACCTCAGCCCTATCTCTGGCTTGCCAAGATCAAACAGCAAGCCGGCTACGACGCCGCCGCGATCGAGGTGCGCGTGCGCCTTGAGAAGAACCGCACCCGCTACGGTGATTTCGGTCGCGTCAAGCGCATCGGCCGGCACATCTTGGCGTGGACCATCCGCTACGGCTACCGGCCCTCGAACGCCATCAAATGGCTCTTGGCCTGGAGTGTGGTTTGCACGGTGTTGTTCTGGGATCTACCGAACTCGGGACAAGCCATCGAGGCCAAGCCGCCACTGAAGGGGCCGGCCCTGCAGTTCAACCCGTTCGTGTATGCGGTCGACACGCTCGTGCCGATCGTCGATCTGCACCAGAAGAGCCAGTGGTTCATTCAGCCGCCGAGCCTGGCGCCATGGCGGGAGGTGTCGAACCCGCCGAGTGCCGGTTCCGGAGACCTGCTTGCACGTGTCGGCCAAGCCGTATGGCGGACCTGTTGGGCGTACTGGGCGTGATCAACCCGTTCATCGGCTGGGCGCTGACGACACTGTTCGCCGCCGGCGTCACCGGCGTCGTGCGCCGCGGCAACGGCTAGACGCGGCGGACACGCCGTGCCGTCAGTCGTGAGAGTCGGGGTTTGACGCGGGCCGCCGCGCCAAATCCCGGACCGCTGCGGAGAACTGCGGATGACGCGCGACCAGTGATCGGCTACCGCATCCATTCGCCCTATCGGGCGCCTGGCATGTCGGCAACCGCGCGCTGCGCGCCCGATCCGACCGAGCGCCACAAGATCTTGGTCGACAATCCGACGGCGCTGTTGTTCGGCTGAGCCGGGCGCCGCGCATCGCTCTTGTGCGAATGCCGCAGTGGCATTATATACGCATACCAGGAGTGGCTTTCAAGGATCGATCGGACGATGGCGTCAGCGACATCCGGGACCTGCATTCGTCCTGCATTTGCAGGCCAGCGTGGCGCCGGGCTGGTCGCGGCGAGCCCCTGCATTTTCCCTGCATTTGCAGGCGGGCCCCGGTCGGGGAGAACAGGGCGCCCCTGTTTTTCCCCTGTTCGATCAGGCGACGGGCGGGGCGCGGGGCAGGGGATGGCCCGGCGCGCGGGTCCTGGACTATCGTGATGCTGCCGCTGCCACGCGGAAATAATCAGGAGGGAAGCCCATGGCCTACGATCTCGTGATCAAGAACGGCACGGTGGTCGACGGTACGGGCAGCCCGCCGCGCCGGGCCGACGTCGCGGTGGCGAACGGCAAGATCGTCGAGATCGGCAAGATCACCGACGGCGCCAAGCAGGTGATCGACGCCGCCGACCAGATCGTGGCGCCGGGCTTCGTCGACCCGCACACCCACTACGACGCGCAGATCTGCTGGGACCCGGCGATCACGCCGTCGTCGTGGCACGGCGTCACCTCGGTCGTGATGGGCAATTGCGGCGTCGGCATCGCGCCGTGCCGGCCGGCCTCGCGCGAGATCGCCATGCACGACCTCGTCAGCGTCGAGGGCATACCCTTCGACGTCCTGAACAAAGGCATCACCTGGGACTGGGAGAGCTTCCCCGAGTACATGGACGCCGCGGCGCGCCGCGGCTCGGCGCTCAACCTCGGCTTCATTGCGCCGCTGACGCCGTTCCGCCACTACGTCATGGGCACCGACTCGCTGGAGCGCGCCGCGACCCAGGCCGAAACCACCGAGATCAAGCGCCTGCTCGCCGAGGCGGTGAACGCCGGCGCGTTCGGCTTTTCGACCACCAACATGAACCAGCACCTGGGCTACGGCGCCAAGCCGCTGGCCTGCCGCAACGCCAGCGCCGACGAGTTCAAGGCGTACTGCAGCGTGCTCAAGCAGACCGGCAAGGGCGCCATCGAGATCGCGCTCAACAAGCAGGTCTCGGTGCTGTCGGACGACGAGTACGACCTGCTCGACCTGCTGGTCACCGAGAGCGGCCGGCCGGTCACCTACCTGGCGCTGCTCTACCGCGACGACATGCCGAATGCGTGCCGCGACAGCCTGCGCAAGGCCGAGCCGCTGCTGCAGCGCGGCGTGCTGCCCCAGGTGTCGCCGCTGCCGCTGACCCGCGAGGTCGGCATGCGCAATCCATTCTCGTTCGGCTCGTTCCCGTGCTGGGCTCGCGTGTTCGCCGACAAGTCCAAGGAAGCCCAGGCCGCGGTCTATCGCGACCCGGCGTTCCGCAACCAGTTCCGCGAGGAGCTCAAGCGGCCGATGGCGTTCGGCGGCGACTGGAGCCGCATGTTCGTGCTCGAGGTGCAGAACCCGGCGATGAAGCGATACGAGGGCCGTACCGTCGCCGACATCGGCCGCGAGCGCGGCAAGGACGGCGTCGACACCTTGTGCGACCTGACGCTCGAGGACGATCTCGACATCATGTTCACGCTGCTGTTCCTCAACGTCACCGAGAGCGCGGTGCCCGAGCTGATCAACAATCCGCGTACCCTGATCGGGCTGTCGGACGGCGGCGCCCACGTCGACATGACGTGCGACGCCGGCTACGCCACCTACATGCTCGGCAAGTGGGTGCGCGAACGCCAGGTCATGACGCTCGAGCAGGCGATCCACCGTCTGACCGCGCAGCCGGCCGACATGTTCGGCATCAAGGGCCGCGGCCGGCTCAAGGTCGGCAACCACGCCGATATCGTCGTGTTCGATCCCAAGACCATCGGCTCGACCGACAAGGCGACGCGGCAGTTCGATCTGCCCGGCGGCGGCAAGCGCATGATCGTCCAGTCGGAGGGCGTGACGCGCACCATCGTCAACGGCCAGGTGATCTATGCTGACGGCGCCCTGACGGGCGCCATGCCGGGGCAGGTGCTGCGGTCGTAACACAAGGTTTTAGCGCGGAGGACGCGGAGGCTTCGCGGAGGACGCCGAGGGTAATAGAGCGCGCTATGCGCGCGTTTCCTTCCTCTGCGCCCTCAGCGCATCCTCCGCGCCCTCTGCGCTAAGACCTTCTCGAACGAGGAACGAGTCCGCATGCTGTCGAGACGGGGCGTGATGCGGGGAGCCGGGAGCCTGGCGCTGACGCTGGGCGCGGGGGCGCACGCGCAGGCGCCGCAGCCGACGACCCGGCCGAGCTTCGAGGTGCCGCCGGGTGCCTGCGACTGTCACGTCCACATCATCGGCGACCCCAAGGGCTATCCCATGGACCCGGCGCGCGTCTACACGCCGCCCGGGGCCTCGGTCGACGCGCTGACGAGCCTGCAGCACGCGCTGCGCTTCGACCGCGTCGTCGTGGTGCAGCCGAGCATCTATGGCACCGACAACCGCTGCACCCTGGATGCGGTGCGCGAGCTCGGGCCGCGGGCGCGCGGCATCGCGGTGATCGATGACAACGTCTCGGACCGCGAGCTCGACGCGATGCAGCGCGTCGGCATCCGCGGCGTGCGCCTCAACCTCGAAACCACCGGGCAAGCCGACCCAGCTGCGGCGCGCGAAAAGTTCTGGGCCGCGGCGGCGCGCATCAGCGGACGCGACTGGCACATCCAGTGCTACACCCGCCTGCCGGTGATCGAGGCGCTCAAGGACGAATTCGGCGCGCTGCCGGTGCCGGTGGTGCTCGATCACTTCGGCGGCGCCCAGGCCGCGGGCGGCCAGCCGAGCTTCTCGACCTTGCTCAGGCTGCTGCGCACCGGCGTCGTCTACGTCAAGATCTCGGCGGTCTACCGCATCTCAAAGCAGCCGGGCTATGCCGACGCGGCACCGCTGGCGCGCGCATTGATCGAGGCGCGGCCGGACCGCATCCTGTGGGGCACCGACTGGCCGCACACCGGTCGAGTGCCCGGGCGCGGCATCGAGGACGTCACGCCGTTCACGCCGATCGATGACGGCATGACGCTTAATCTGCTGGCGAGCTGGGCGCCCGATGCGGCGTTGCGGCGCCAGATCCTGGTCGACAACCCTGCGCGCCTCTACCAGTTCTGAGGAGAGTCCCGATGCCGACAGGCATGATCGCGTTCCAGCCCATCGACCGGATCATCTACGGCAAGTCCGCCGCCGAGGCGCTCAAGACGGAAACTCAGCGCCTCGAAGCCACGCGGGTCTTCCTGATGGTCAGCGGCACGATGAACCGCACCACCGACGAGGGCGCCGAGCTGCGCGCGGCGCTCGGCAACCGCTACGCGGGAATTTGCGATTACATGCCGCCCCACACGCCGCGCGAGGCCGTGATCGATGCCGCCAACAAAGCGCGCGACGCCAAGGCCGACCTGATCGTGACGTTCGGCGGCGGCTCGTGGACCGACGCCGGCAAGGTCGTGCAGCTGTGCCTGCGCCACAACATCCGCGACGTCGACGGGCTCGAGCCCTATCGCGCGCGGACCGGACCCGACGGCAAACTCACCATCCCGCAGTTCGAAGCGCCGATCGTGCGTCAGATTGCAATCCCGACGACCTTGTCGGGCGGCGAGTTCAATTCGCAGGCTGGTTGCACGGACTCGCGCATCAAGGTCAAGCAGAGCTTCCGCCATCCGTTGTTCGTTCCGAGAGTCACGATTCTGGATCCGGCGCCGACCGTGCACACGCCGCTGTGGGTGTTCCTGTCGACCGGCATCCGCGCCTTCGACCACGCCGCCGAGAGCCTGTGCTCGTCGACCTCGAACCCGGTGTGGGAGGCCGGGTGTCAGCAGGCGATCCGGCTGCTGCGCCGCTCGCTGCCGCGGGTCAAGGCGGATCCCGCCGACCTCGAGGCGCGGCTCGAGTGCCAGCTCGCGGTCTGGCTATCGCTCACCGGCCGCCAGCACGGCGTCGAGATGGGCGCCAGCCACGCCATCGGCCACATCCTCGGCGGCACCTGCGACGTGCCGCACGGCTACACCTCGTGCGTGATGCTGCCGCACGTGCTGCGCTACAACCGGTCGGTCAACGCCGCGCGCCAGCGCCTGGTCGCCGAGGCGATGGGGCAACCGGATCGCGACGCCGGCGACCTGGTTGCCGAATTCATCGCCGAGCTCGGACTGCCCGGTCACTTGTCCGAGGTCGGCGTGACGCGCGAGCAGTTCGGCGTGATCGCCAAGAACACCATGCACGACCCGTGGCTCTACACGAATCCGCGCAAGATCACGTCGCCCGAGCAGATCATCGAGATCCTCGAAGCCGCCGCGTAGAAACCCTGGCGGCATGGCAATGGTGAGGGCCTCGCGAGTTGCAATTGTATAGCGCGGGGGCGACGGGCCATATCTAGCGCGGCAGGGGCGAAAAGCCCCGCGAGCGCCAAACAACGACTAGCGCGGCGGACGCGGGTCCGCGCTAGGTTTCTTTTGTTGCGCTCGCGGGAGCTGCGCTCCCTGCCGCGCCAGCGCGAGGACACCCCGTGCCGCACGACCACGCCCACCATTCCCCGCACGACCACGGCCATGGCCACGGCGCGTCCGGGGCGGCGACCGGCACCGAGGCGCGCATCCTCTGGGCGCTGGTGCTGACCGCCGGGTTCATGGTCGTCGAGTTCGTCGGCGGCGTGCTGTCCGGCTCGTTGGCACTGATCGCCGACGCCGGCCACATGCTGGCCGACGCCGCCGCGCTGGCGCTCGCGTTCGTCAGCCTGCGCATCGCGCGGCGTCCCGCCGATCTGGCGCGTTCCTACGGCTACCATCGGCTCGAGGTGTTGGCGGCGTTCGTCAACGGGCTGGTGCTGCTCGCCCTGGTCGCCTGGATCGTGATCGAGGCGATCCGCCGGCTGGTCGCGCCGATCGCGGTCACGAGCGACGTCATGCTCGTGATCGCCGTCCTCGGGCTGGCGGTCAACGTCGTCAGCTTCGCGATCCTGAGCGGCGGCGACCGCACCAGCCTCAACCTGCACGGCGCCTTGCTCCATGTGCTCAGCGACATGCTCGGCTCGGTCGCCGCAATCGTCGCGGCGCTGGTGATCGGCTGGACCGGGTGGCTGCCGATCGATCCGCTGCTGTCATTGGTTGCCGCGGCGCTGCTCGTGCGCAGCAGCTGGATGCTGGTGCGGCGCTCGGCCCACGTGCTGCTCGAGGGCACCCCCGAGGGGCTCGACCTGCAGCGCCTGCGCACCGAGCTGGGCGCCGCCGTGCCCGGCCTCAAGGACATCCATCACGTCCATGCCTGGTCGCTGACCTCGGGCCGGCCGCTGCTGACCTTGCACGGCACGATCCACGCCGAGGTCGAAGGCGAGACCGTGCTCCGCCAGGTCAAGCGGCACCTCGAGCTGGCCGGGTTCAGCCACACGGTGGTGCAGCTCGAGCGCGACTGCCCCGACGACGAGCATCACTGAGGCGCGGCGACCCGGAATTTCCGACGATCGCCGACGGTCTACTCCCGATGAACGCGTTCCTGGTGTCGACCGTGGTCGTCGCGATCGGCGAGATCGGCGATAAGACCCAGCTGCTGGCGCTGCTGCTCGCGGCGCGCCTGCGCGCGCCGGTCGCGATCGTGCTCGGCATCCTGTGCGCGACCGTGGCCAACCACGCGCTCGCCGGCGCGGTCGGCGTCGGGCTCAGCCGCTATCTCGGGCCGGCGTTGCTGCGCTGGCTGGTCGGCCTCTCGTTCCTGGCGCTGGCCGGCTGGGCGTTGGTGCCCGATCGCGCCGGAATGGACGCGCCCAAACCGCGCGGCAGGCTCGGTGCGTTCGGCACCACGCTGGTGTGCTTCTTCCTGGCCGAGATCGGCGACAAGACCCAGATCGCCACGATCGCGCTCGCCGCCGAGTTCGATCGCCTGGTCGCGGTGGTCGCCGGCACGACGCTCGGCATGATGATCGCCGACGTGCCGGCGGTGTTGATCGGCAATTTCGCGGCGCACCGCATCCCGTTCCGGCTGGTGCGCACGATCGCCGCGGCGCTGTTCGTAGTCCTCGGTCTCTACGCGATCGGCAGCGCGCTGGTCGGCGCGCCGTAACGCCGGCTTCCCCTGCGGCGGGGAAGGCGTCACAGTCGGGGGCCAACAGCCTGGGGGAGCCGTCATGGAGTCGCTGACCGAGCTGACGCGTACGCTGGGCGCGACCTTGCTACAGCGCAAGCAGACCGTCGCGGTCGCCGAGTCCTCGGCGGCGGGGTTGATCTCGGCCGCGCTGTTGGCGGTGCCGGGCGCGTCGGCGTTCTACCGCGGTGGCGTGGTGTCCTACACGGTGTACGCACGCCAGGCCTTCCTCGCTATCACCGACGCCGACATGGTCGGGCTGCGGGCGAGCACCGAGCCCTATGCCCTCCTGATGGCGCGCCGGGTCAAGGAGAAGCTCGGTACCGATTGGGCGGTCGGCGAGACCGGCGCCACCGGACCGACCGGCAATCGCTATGGCGATGCCGCCGGCCACGCCTGCGTCGCGGTGATTGGCCCCGGCTTCGAGAAGGCGCTGACCATCGAGACCCGCCACGGCGCGCGCGAGTCCAACATGTGGACCTTCACGCGCGCGGCCCTTGAGCTGTTCGAGCAGGCGTTGGCCGGGCGCAGCTAGACGCTGCGGCTTGAGGCTGGGCTAAGTCGAAGCTGTAATCGTCTGAATTGCATCTTGCGGGGAGCGATCGAGCGCTATTACTCGGCTTGCCTGGGCCGGGAAGGGACGATAATTTTAAGCAAAGACAAGGGAACATCGACAAGTTCCTCTGAAATCAGGAACGCGGGAAGGGGGCTCTGGTGAGCGGAAGGTATGGTCCTACCGAAAGCGGGCGGAATTCACTCGCCGATTATCGCCACGTAAGCGCCGGGCGACGAGAATTACTCGCGCACGAGTTGGGGCTCCGACCGTCCCGCGGCCTGTCGAGATCCCGCTAGACCGGGCTGGATCGCAACGCCGCGGCGTTGCGTCACGGTCGTCGTTCCAACCCGCTCGCGAGCCTCCGATTGATGCTGTCTCTCGTCCTTACTGTGGTCGGTGCCGGACTTGCGCTAGGCACAATCGGCTATCTGCTGCTGGCGCTGTGGTGCGTCGGTCGTTATCGCGCCGTCGCGCCGGCATCGGATGCCACGCCGCCGGTCAGCATCTTGAAGCCGCTGTGCGGCGCCGAGCCCCGGCTCTACGAGTGCCTGCGCTCGTTCTGCACGCTCGATTACCCGACCTATCAGATCGTGTTCGGCGTGCAGGATCGCCACGATCCCGCGATCGCCATCGTCGAGCGGCTGATCGCCGAATTTCCCGAGCGCGATCTCAGCCTGATCACCGATGACACGGTCCATGGCCTGAACCTAAAGGCCAGCAACCTGGTCAATATGCGCGGTGCGGCGCGGCACGACCTGCTGGTCGTCTCCGACAGCGACGTGCTGGTCGGGCCCGACGCCCTGCGCCGGGTGGTCGGCGCCCTGGCGCCCGACGTCGGCGCCGCCACGTGCCTCTACCGCGCGATGCCATCCGCCGGCTTCGGCCCGCGCTTGGGCGCGCTCTACGTCAACGACTGGTTCCTCGCCTCGGCGGTGGTCGACGCGACACTCAACGAGGTCGACTATTGCTTCGGTCCGCTGACCGCGATCCGCGCCGAGGTGCTCGAGCGGATCGGCGGCTTCGCGGCGCTGACGCCGCTGCTCGCCGACGATTTCATGCTCGGGCGGTTGGTCAAGCAGCACGGCTTCGAGGTCGTGCTGGTGCCTTATCTGGCCGACACCGAGGTCTCCGACGATTTGTTCGCCCTGGTCGCCCATGAGCTGCGCTGGGCGCGCACCGTGCGGACCTTGAAGCCGGTCGAGTACGGCCTGTCGGTGTTCATGCAGGCCTTGCCGTTGGCGGCGTTGACGATCGCGGCGAGCGGGTCGCTGGTCGTCGCCGGCCTGGTCGCGCTCGGGCTCGCGCTGCGGGTCGCGCTGCACTACCTGGTCCATTGGAAGATGCGGCCGCGCACCGCGCCGGCGCCGTGGCTGCTGCCGCTGCGCGAGTGCTTGTGCCTGGCGATCTGGTTCGCTAGCTATCTCGGCGACCGGGTGCGCTGGCGCGGCCGCGATTTGCGCGTTGGACCGGGCGGCGTGCTGCTGCAGCCGTCGCCGCGCGCCGCCCGCATGCCGGCCGCGCCGGTCGTCATCCCGCCGCGTCGTGCCGAGGACGTCGCGACGTGAGCCCGCGCGTGCCGGTCGAGCGCACGCGCACGAAGCACCTGGTCGTGACCGCCGACGATTTCGGCCTGACACATGAGGTCAACGCGGCGGTCGAGTTGGCGCACACCGACGGCATCCTGTCGGCCGCGAGCCTGATGGTCGCCGGCGATGCGGCGGCCGATGCCGTGACGCGCGCCCGGCGATTGCCGCGTCTCGGGGTCGGGCTGCATCTGGTGCTGGTCGACGGCCGTCCGGTGCTGCCGCCCGAGCGGATTCCGGCGCTGGTCGAGGCCGATGGCCGGTTTCCGCGCGATCCGCTGCGCGCCGGCGTGCGCTTGTTCTGTCGCCGCGGCGCGCGCGCCCAGGCCGCCGCCGAGATCCGCGCCCAACTCGATGCCTTCCGCGCCACCGGGCTGGCGCTCGATCACCTCAACACCCACCATCACTTCCATCTGCATCCGACCGTGCAGCGCCTGCTGCTCGAGCTTGCCCGCGAGCAGCGCTTGCCGCCGCTGCGCTTGCCCGTCGAGCCGCCAGGCTTCGCTTGGCGCGCCGGTCCGACCGAGATGCTGCGGCGTTGGCTTGCCTGGTCGTTCCACAGCCTGCGCACGCGCGGGCTGCGGCATCGCCTGCGCGCCGCGGGCGTGGCGTGCACCGACGCGTGCTTCGGCATCTGGGACAGCGGCTGCATGGATCGCGCGCGGCTGGCGGCAGCGATCGCCGCGCTGCCCGAGGGCGTGTCGGAAATCTATTGCCACCCGGCAACCCGGCGCTCGACCGACCAGCCGGCCCGCGATCAGCCGGCCGCCGAGCTCGCGGCGCTGCTCGACCCGACGATCCGCGACCAGCTCGCGCGCCTCGGCGTGCGTCCCGTGCGCTTTGCCGATGTGGGCGTGACGTGAGAAGCCGCGCGCTCGCCGCGCTGCTGATCGGGCTGTCGCTCGCCCTGGCGGTCGCGCTCTGGTGCGGGCTCGCCGACGTCGCCGGCGCGCTCGCCCAGGCCGGCTGGCTCGGCCTGCTCGCGGTCAGCGGGTTCCACCTGGTGCCCAAGGCGCTGTGCGCCGCCGCGTGGTGGACGGTGCTGCCGCGCGGCACCAGCGGCCTCGCCGGCTTTTTCGGCTTCCGGTGGCTGCGCGACGCCGCCAACGACATGCTGAGCGTCGTGCCGGCGGCCGGTGAGCTCGCGGCGATCCGCGCCATGGCGGTGCGCGGCATCCCGGCGCGCCTCGGCGCCGCGTCGACGATCATCGACCTGACGGTCGAGATGGCGGCGCAGTGCGGCTTCATCGCGCTGGTTCTGGCGCTGCTCGTCGTCGTCCAGCCCGATGCGCGGGTGATCGTCCCCGCGGCGGTCGGGCTCGGGGTCATGGCGGCGCTGCTCGGCGGCCTGGTCGCGGCCCAGCGGCTGGGCGCCTTTCGACTGATCGACCGCATGGTGACGCGGCTATCGCGCGAGCTCGGCGCCGCCTTGGCGCTGCAGCTCGATAGCCTGCACGGCACGATCCGCCAGCTCTACGCCGACCGGCGCCGGCTCGGCGGCGCGTTCGCGCTGCATCTCTCGGCGTGGGTGGTCGGGGTCGGCGAGGGCTGGATCGGGCTCGCCATGATGGGCGTGCCGGTCGGCTGGCTCGACATCGTCATGCTCGAGACCTGCGCCTTCACCCTGCGCAGTGCCGGCTTCATGCTGCCGGGCGCGATCGGCATCCAGGAGGGCGGCTACGTGCTGCTCGCCCCCCTGGTCGGCATCCCAGCCGACGCCGCGCTCGCGCTGTCGTTGCTCAAGCGCGGCCGCGAGATCGTGCTCGGCGCTCCCGGCTGCCTGGCCTGGCAGTGGCTCGAGGGCGGCCGGTTATGGCGCCCCGGCGGGCGGTACCCCTTGAAGCCGAGCCTGTAGTCAGCATATGATGAGCTAGCACATGATATGCTAACTACGGTTTAGGCCATGCCGACCAAGAATGTTCCCGAGCGAACCCTCGGCCTGGTGCTGCACGACGTCGCGCGCTTCTTGCGCAAGCGCTTCGAGCAGCGTGCCCGCGAGGCCGAGCTTGGCCTGACCCGCGCGCAATGGTCGGTGCTCGCGCATCTGGCGCGCCACGAGGGCATCAACCAGGCGGCGCTGGCCCAGATCCTCGAGATCGAGCCGATCACGCTGGTGCGCTTGCTCGACCGGCTGCAGGCCGCGGGCCTGGTCGAGCGCCGGCCCGACTCCAACGATCGGCGCGCGCGCGTCCTCTATCTGACGCCGGCGGCGCGGCCGCTGCTCGACCGCATCTGGACGCTCGCCGCGGTGGTGCGTGAGGAGGCCATGGCCGGCCTCCCCGAGGCCGAGCGCGAGCAGCTCTTCCGCATGCTGCTCAAGATCAAGGCCAACCTGACCGAGCCGATCATCGACGGCCCGGTCGACGAAGCGCCGCGGCAGGTCCGCCATGGCTGACGGCGGCCGCACCGCACTGCGCGCGCTGCGGGCGTTGCCCGATCGGGTGCGCGGTGCCGAGGCACCCCCGGCCGACTTCGCCGGCACGCGCGGCGACGCGCTGCGCAAACTGGTGCGCTGGAGCCTGCTGCTGCTCGGCCCGCTGGTGGTGGCGGTGGTCGCGACCACGCTGTACCTACAGGGCGGCCGCTACGTCTCGATCGACAACGCCTACGTCAAAGCCGACATGGTCAACGTCGCCAACGACGTTGCCGGCATGGTCGCCACGGTCGCGGTGCGCAACAACCAGCCGGTGAGCGTCGGCCAGGAGCTGTTCCGCTTCGACGACGAGCCGTTCCGCATCGCGATGACCAACGCCCAGGCGCAGCTCGACCAAGTGCGCAACGACGTCGAGGCGCTCAAGGCCAGCTATCGCCAGAAGCAGGAGGACATCAAGTCCGACCAGGTCAATATCGCGTTCTACGAGCGCGAGGAGCAGCGCCAGTCCGAGCTGGTCAGCAAGAGCTTTGTTTCACGTGCCCAGTACGATTCGTCGCGGCGGAATCTCGACGTCGCGCGCCAGCAGCTGGCCTCGAACAAGCAACAGCTTGCCGCCATCGCGGCCAACCTGAGCGGCGATCCGAACATCGCGCCCGAGCAGCATCCGCGCTACCTGCAGGCCCAATCGCGACGCGACCAGGCGGCACGCGATCTCCGCCGCACCGTGGTCCGCGCGTCGCTCGGCGGCATCGTGACCAATGTCGACAAGCTGCAGCCCGGCCAGTATCTCGCGGCCGGCGCTGCCGCGTTCAGCCTGGTCGCGACCGACCACGTCTGGGTCGAGGCCAATCCCAAGGAGACCGAGCTCACCCACGTCAAGCCGGGCGATACCGCGACGATCACGGTCGACACCTATCCCGGGGTCGAGTGGCAGGGCACGGTCGCCAGCCTGAGCCCGGCGAGCGGCTCCGAGTTCGCGCTGCTGCCGGCCCAGAACACCAGCGGCAATTGGGTGAAGGTCGTGCAGCGCATCCCGATCCGGCTGCGCATCGACACGGCCGCCGACATGCCGACCCTGCGCGTCGGCATGAGCGTCGTGGCGCGCATCGACACCGGCCACAAACGCACCCTGTCGGGCCTGTTCAAGTCGCTGTTCGGCTGATGCCCGAGTCGCCGCGCGAGGAGATTGCGGCGCCCAACCGGGCGATGATCACGGTCAGCGTGATGCTGGCCACCATCATGCAGGCGATCGACACGACGATCGCCAATGTCTGCTTGCCGCATATCCAGGGCAGCATGTCGGCGTCGCAGGATCAGATCTCGTGGGTGCTAACGTCTTACATCGTTACCTCGGCGATCACCATGCCGCTGACCGGCTGGCTCGCCGGGA